>JAFSRK010000135.1 GCA_017446165.1 Ruminococcus sp. | reverse complement strand
TTTCTTTCATGATCGCTTACCTCTTTGCTGGTTCAGTGATTTTTGCTTTTAGAGCCTGATAGCCCTCTTCTGCGTCATCAAGCCCCGCAACGGTCTTTTCCATCGGGCAGATGTCGTCGCCCTTTCGACTAATGATCTTCTCCGTCAGGGTATCCCATGTGCAGGGTATATGATACTGCTGTAAATAATCGCGGGCGGCAGTTGACATCACCTTGCCGTATACTGCAGCGATACCGGTTTTGACGAACAGCATCGCCGCGGCTTTGCCCACGATGATATCGGCGACGGAATGACCGCTGAGGTCGCGTCCCTCATGGATGAAACGCATCATCGGGGAGATCCCTCTGCCGTCGTCGGTGAAGATCTCACCGTCTTTGCACAGGCAGATACTGTGCCCTTCTAAATTCGCTTTTGCGATCTCGAGATCAGTCATTGCCTTTAACCAAAATCGCTCTCAGACCGATGATCAGCAGGGGCACTAAAACCGCCTGTATCGCCAGTCCTACCCAACCGGTAAGGATCTGTGACCATATCATCGGAACGGTGAATGGAACAACGCTTTGGAAGATCGCGACCAAGCCGAGGAATACCGCCCGACCCGCTAGCTGAGCGAGGATCACGGCAGGGAATGCCCACAAGCCGTTCTCGTAAATCTTCTTGCTGAACAGTCCCGATACGACAGCAAATACAGCTAGCTCCGCAACCATAAACGGCAATCTGGGGAGTGCGGGCATAGCCTCGCCGATCATAGAAGTGATCGTAAAGCTCACGACGGGTGACAATGCGCCGACAACGATCGCCCATTTTGAACCGAGTAGACATCCGCCGATCAGCACCGGCAGATACATCGGCAGCAGCTGTACGCCTCCGGGCTGACCCAGCGCGAGGTGAACGATCTGCGGCAGGATGACCGCGAGAGCGATCAATCCGACGGAAGTCAATATCTTGGCGGTGATCTTATTCTTTGTCGTCACTTTTCTTCCTACTAATACATTTTCTAACATAAGATGATTCCTCCTGTTAGTTTACTTTACTGCTTTCTTCGCCCAATTCTCTACCTGTGCTCTTGACGAGGGAGCGCTGCCGCCGTGAACAGCGAGGCTCGAGCCGATTTTTGCGCCCTTGCAGGCGTCCTTCATCGTCTTCGGTACACCGCCGAGACCCGAGCCTTCGTGCGTCACGACATAGTGGACGGTCTTTGAGGTAAAGTCGAGCCTTTCGAGCTGGGCGTAAAGCGCCATCGGATAGATGCCCCACCAGTTCGGGCCGACGACAAAGATGTTGTCATAGTCGGAGATATCGTCAAGATACGCTTTCAATTCAGGGCGTGCCTTCGCTCTGAGTTCGGCTTTTGCTTCTTCGATACAGACCATATAATCGGTATCATACGGTTTGACGGTATCGACATCAAATACATCCGCTCCGACAGCGTCTTTGATATATTCCGTAATCAGTTCGGCGTTGCCTCTGCTGAGATTCTTGACAGAGCCGTTAACGTAGTTCTGTCCGCGCCTGGAATAGTAGATGATCAAATTCTTCATAATATCCTCCTAATAAGTTGAAGCAACGCTTCGTGTAATTTTCCATTGTCCGTCTGTCTTTTTCAGGCTGCATTTCTGCTGTAGATGCCAGTAGTGCTTACCTCCGCCGAATACCGCCGCCTGAACATAGGATTGCCCTGTGATGACCGCGCTGTCTCCGTTGACGGTAACGGGCAGATTCTCATGAACAGCAGAATAATAATTCAGCGTGCCGTCAAGCACTGCGGTAATAAATTCTTCTCTATTCTGGTGCATACCTGTCATGTGGACGAGGACAAAGCTATCGTCAAGGACTTCTTCAAGCCCCGCTCTGTCCTTGTCGATCATCGCGGCGTACATAGCCTTGTAGCAGTTTTGCACCGCTGTCGTATCACTCATAGATATTCACTCCATGCCAGTGATCCATTCGGTAACCGCCGCCTTTACGCTGTCCGAATCGTTCTGCGTATCAGCTCCGACGATGGCGAGGACTTCCTTTACCTCTGCACTCGGAACAGCAGACTGTATCTTGCTCTGCGTACCTGCATTACCGGAGCCTGCGTGCGTGCAGAAGGGAATGATCGTCTTACCCGAGAAATCATAGCTTTCGAGGAAGGTGTAACAGATCATCGGCAGGTCGCCCCACCAGATCGGATAGCCGAGATAGACGGTGTCATAGCTATCGAAGTTCTCGACAGTCGACGCGATCTCGGGACGGGCGTTATTATTCTGCTCTTCCTTAGCGTAGTCGGTCAGCTCCGAATAGGTCATCGGATAGTTATCCTCTTTCGGAGTGATCTCAAAGCTGTCCGCGCCCGTCTGCTCAATGATCATATCCGCTACGATGGCGGTGTTGCCCTTGTCGATCACGCCCACGCCGTACTGCTCGCCTGTGCGTGAAAAGTAGACGACGATCGAGCTGCTGCCGGTCGTAACGGGTGTATTGTTCTCTGCTGCATTTGTTTCGTCAGCCTGTACGGTTGATTCAATGGCTTTCGTTTCAGCAGGTCGCGAATCATCTGTTGTGTTATTGTCAGCCGCGCAACCTGCAAGCGCAACAATCAGCGCGAGTATCATAATTACAGAAATAATCTTTTTCATAACGGATTCCTTTTTTTGATTATTGCGGTTTCAGCGGACCGTAAAAGTAGCTTGCGGTCGCGCCGCCGTCGATCAGGAAATCGGAGCCGGTGATAAACGCTCCTCTGCTGTCCATGACGAGTTCGGCGAGGCTTGCGACCTCGTCCGCTGTACCGGGTCTACCCGCCGGACATTTCGCGAACATATTCTTATAGAAGTCGCCGCGCGGTCCGTTAAACTCGTCGATGGCAAGCGGGGTGACAATGATGCCGGGTGAGATGGAATTGATGCGCGCCTTTCGCTCGCCCCAACGTACCGCCTCATACATCACGCGCTTGACGTTGCAGCGTTTTGCCAGCTGGTAAGCGTGGAGCGTATCGCGGATGTTCCCGGGCTGCAACACCTCGAGACTGAGCAGTTCTTCGGTCGGAGTCGTTGCGAGCTGTTCGTCGATCTGAGCTCCGAGTGCGGGCATACGGTGTCCCGACTGGCTCGAGATCGTCACGCCTGTGCCGCC
>JAFSRK010000134.1 GCA_017446165.1 Ruminococcus sp. | reverse complement strand
TGTGAGCTGTCCTCGGTGATGGTCAGGTCCAGCCCGTACTTGCCGACGCGCTGTGTCCTGAGTCCGAAGAAGTCGGCGGCATAGCCGACGGCAGTGAGCGCCGCGAGCGCTGCGATGATTGCGACGGCGACGACGAGCTTTCTCAGAGGACGCTTTCTGCGGATCGGTTCGGATTGAGGGTCACCCGCCGCGTTCAGGGCTCGTATAATGGTGTTGTGGGCATCCGGCGTGATCGGATAGAGGTTTTTCAGATCATTTGGTTTCATAGGTTCGCTCCTTTCAGGGAATCGCGATTCTGTCTATTAGACGCGCCGGATGCCGGTTTGATTCATTTTTATTATGGCTAATTCGTCGAGATTTGTAAAGCGGAGCAGTATGCCTCACATTTGACTGCTGCGCGGGCGGGCGACCAATGGTCGCCCCTACGAGAGAATGCATCTGTCAGGAGGGCTTCGGGATGATGTGGGCATCGTCCCCTACAACTCGCCGCTGACAATTGCTATTCGGTCGCTTCGCGAACGGGCGGGTCAAGACCCGCCCCTACGTGAGATACTATCCCTTTTTTATCCTCTTTCTCATTCCTTATCCGCGTGTGGAATTTCACGCGCCCTTTCTTATGCGAAATCGCGTCAATTTTTGGAAAAAAGGTTGTATTTTCACGGGGCGTATGTTAGAATATACAAGAATAATATCGGATAATATGCTCCGTATGAGCAATCTGATAATAATCGTATCCTAATTTAATAATGACAGGAGTTGAATGTATGGCAAGAGTTTGCGGTGTTCTCATGCCGATCACATCCCTGCCGTCCCCCTACGGCATCGGTACCATCGGTAAGGAGGCAAGAAAATTCGCCGATTTCTTGAAGGCGAGCGGTCAGAGCATCTGGCAGATATTGCCGGTCGGACCTACCAGCTACGGCGACAGCCCTTATCAATCCTTCTCAACCTACGCGGGCAACCCGTACATGATCGACCTTGACACGCTGGTCAAGGAGGGTCTGCTGACCAAAGCCCAGATCAAGAAGTTCTACTGGGGCGAAAACGACGAGGAAATCGACTACGGCGCGATCTACTACAGCCGTTTTGAGGTGTTGAAGATCGCCTACGAAAAGTTTAAAGAGGGCGATCAGAAGGCGTTCAATTCCTTCAAGCGCCGCAACGCGAAGTGGATCAAGGACTACGCTCTGTACATGGCTGTCAAGCTCAGCTTCGACAACAAGGCATGGCCCGAGTGGGACGACGAGAGCATCAAGCTCCGCGAGGAAAAGGCGATCAACCGCTATACGAGAAAGTTCCGCAAGGAGATCGACTTCTGGAAGTGGCTGCAGTTCGAGTTCTATAAGCAGTGGGAGGACTTCCGCGCCTATGTCAACGGACTGGGCATCAAGATCCTCGGCGACATGCCGATCTATGTCGCGATGGACTCCGCCGACACCTGGGCGAATCCCGAGGTGTTCTGGCTTGATGAGAAGCGTCAGCCGGTCTGTGTTGCAGGTTGCCCGCCCGATTACTTTTCTGAGACCGGTCAGCTTTGGGGCAACCCCATCTATGACTGGGATTACTTGAAGGAAACCGGCTATGAATGGTGGATGGGTCGTATCGCAGCTGCCGACAAGCTCTTTGATATCACCCGCATCGACCACTTCCGCGCCTTCGACACCTACTACGCGATCCCGTTCGGCGCTGAGAATGCGATCGGCGGCGAGTGGAAGGAAGGCCCCGGCATCGACTTCTTCAACGTCATGCGCGAGAAGCTCGGCGATATTGAGATCGTCGCCGAGGACCTCGGCGAGCTGTTCGACTCCGTCAAGGAGCTGCTCGAGGAATCCGGCTATCCGGGCATGAAGGTGCTGGAGTTCGCGTTCGCCGATGACGACGAGAACGCGTTCCTGCCCCATAACTACACCGAGAACTGCGTCGTCTATACCGGCACCCACGACAACGACACCGTCATGGGCTGGTACAGCCAGACAGAGGGCTGGGAAAAAGAACACTGCGATCAATACATGAACGATTTCGTCGGCATGAAAGAGGGCGACGAGGTCAACTGGAAATTCATTGAAGCAACCTATAAGAGCGTCGCTGACTACGCTGTCATCCAGATGCAGGATATCCTGGGGCTGGGGAGCGAGGCGAGGATCAACATCCCCTCGACCCTCGGCGGAAACTGGGCGTGGAGAATCAAGAAGGACGCTTTGAATAAGGAAATCGCCGCAAGGCTCAAAAACTTAGCTATTACATATCATCGTTGGGAGGGCAAATAAAATGAGCATCACTATGGATCAGATCACTGAAATAGCAAAAGCCGCATACTGTACCAAACCGAAGAACCTGACGACCGAGCAGCTTCACGTTGTTATCGGTAAGGCTGTCATGGGCGAGATCGCCGACAACTGGACCAAGGCGAGAAAGAAGCACGCCGAGGAAAGAAGAGCCTACTACTTCTCCGCAGAGTTCCTCATGGGCAGAATGTTCTACAACAACCTGTACTGCATGGGTATCCTCGACGAGGTCCGCGATCTCTTGAAGAGCAAGGGCATCGACATCAACCAGTTCGAGGACATCGAGGACGCCGCTCTGGGTAACGGCGGTCTGGGCAGACTCGCCGCCTGCTTCCTCGACTCCGCGGCGACTCAGGAAGTCCCGCTGGACGGCTACGGCATTTTCTATCAGTACGGTCTGTTCAAGCAGCTGATCAAGGACGGCTATCAGGTAGAGGTCGCCGACGATTGGCTCAAGTACCAGGATCCGTGGACGATCCGCCGCTATGACCAGAAGGTCACCGTCAACTTCGCCGACAGCACCGTCGTCGCGATCCCCTATGATATGGCGATCATCGGCTACGGCACCAAGAACGTCAACACCCTGCGCCTGTGGAAGGCTGAGCCTGTCGAAGGCTTTGACTTCATCGCGTTCAACGAGGGCAGATATGACGACGCTGTCAAGAACAAGAACAACTGTGAGAACATCTCTAAGGTTCTCTATCCGAACGACAACAGCTACGACGGCAAGATCCTGCGCTTAAAGCAGCAGTACTTCTTCTCGTCCGCTTCCCTGCAGGATATTATCCGCAAGTATAAGAAGAAATTCGGCAACGACTTCTCGCACTTCTCCGAGATGACCGCCATCCAGCTCAACGACACCCACCCCGTCGTATCCATCCCCGAGCTGATCCGTCTGCTGGGGCTTGAGGGCGTCGACTTTGATCAGGCGTTCGACATCGCTCAGCAGACCTTCTCCTACACCAACCACACCGTTATGGCTGAGGCGCTGGAGAAGTGGGATACCGGTCTGATGAAGATGATCATCCCCGAGGTCTATGCGATCATCGAGAGGATCAACGAGCGTCAGTGGCACGATCTCAAGTACAAGGGCGTTGACGAGTACAACATCAACGCGATGCGCATCATCTGGGACGGCAAGGTCCACATGGCGCGTCTTGCGATGTACGTCAGCAGCTATGTCAACGGCGTTGCTTGGATCCACACCGAGATCCTCAAGAACGACGTTTTGAAGGAATGGTACTGGGTCTATCCGGAGCGCTTCCAGAACAAGACCAACGGTATCACCCAGCGTCGTTGGCTCGGTCTGTGCAACCCCGAGCTGGCCGCTTTCATCACCGAGCGCATCGGCTCCGGCTGGATCAAGGATATGCGCAAGATGGATAAGCTCGCCGAGTACATCAACGCCGACTCCGTCAAGGAATTCAACAAGATCAAATATCAGAAGAAGAAACAGCTCGCCGCTTATATCAAGAAGATGGACGGCTATGACATCAACCCGAAGTTCATCTTCGACATTCAGGTCAAGCGTCTGCACGAGTATAAGCGTCAGCTTCTCAACGCCTTCTCGATCATGTGGATCTACTTCCGCATCAAGAGCGGTCAGCTGCCCAACTTCCAGCCGACCTGCTTCATCTTCGGCGCGAAGGCAGCTCCCGGTTACAAGAGAGCGAAGGCGATCATCAAGTATATCAACGAGATCGCGAACCTCGTCAACAACGATCCCGACACCAAGGATAAGCTCCAGGTCGTATTCGTATCCAACTACAACGTCTCCTACGCTGAGAAGCTGGTCGTCGCGGCGGATGTTTCCGAGCAGACCTCCACAGCGGGTACAGAGGCCTCCGGTACCGGTAACATGAAGTTCATGTTCAACGGCGCCGTTACCCTCGGCACCTATGACGGCGCGAACGTTGAGATCGCTCAGCAGGCGGGCGAAGAGAACGAGTACATCTTCGGCGGCAGAGTCGAGGATATCGAGCGCCTCAAGAAAGAGGGCTATGACGCTCGCGAGATCTACAACAACAACCCGATGATCAAGCGCGTCGTCGACACCCTGATCGACGGTACCTTCAACGACAACGGCGCTCAGGGCGAGGGCAGCTTCGCCGAGCTCCACAACGCGCTCATCAACGGCACCAACTGGCACCACTGCGATCACTACTTCCTGCTGTATGATCTCCCGGATTATGTGGCTAAGAAGCTCCAGTGCAACAACGATTACAAGGATCGTATCGCATTCGGCACCAAGTGTCTGCAGAACGTCGCTCACTGCGGCAACTTCAGCTCCGACCGTACTATCATCCAGTACGCCGAGGAGATCTGGAAGGTCAGATAATCATTTGAATCATAAAACCGGCACAGGATATCCTATGCCGGTTTTTTCCTTTCCCTCAGCATGATGTACGCACCGACACAGTTGACATTTTGTCGGATGTCGGCTATTATAAAGGCGTGACGGAACACTGTTTCTGTCATTAATTGTATCAATCGAGGTGTTACCTATGAAAAAGATATTGATCGCTCTGCTGTGTGCCGCGATGGCGATGGTATTCGTCGCGTGCGGCGAGGATAACAAGCAGACCCCGACCTCCGCGACCCAGGCGGCGACCCAGAAGCCGACCACCTGGAATCCGACCCAGAAGCCGACGACGCCTTCTCAGGGTGCGACGCTCGTCCCAACCCCGACCTACGCCCAGACCCCCTCACAGGCTTCTCCCGACAACGGCAGCCAGAGCGCGCTCGAAACCGCGAGGATGTATCTGAACGACGGTACCTATTCCTACCAGACGCTCGTTCAGGCGCTTCAGAACGCCGGCTTTAGTTACGACGATGCGGTATATGCCGCCGATAACTGCGGCGCGGACTGGGAGAACGAGGCGTGGAATGCCGCGAGCGAGAACGCGGGCTACTATATCAGCACCTACAACGAGATGGTCGAATTTCTGCAGGGCATGGGCTTTACCTATGAGCAGGCGATCTACGGCGCGTCGAAGGTCTATCCAGACAGCCATTCCGAGGATGACGGCGGCGACGTGATGGCAGCGGCGAATGATTATGTCAGCCGTTTCGCAATCTCGAGATCCGATCTGGTATCCCGCCTGATGAATGACGGCTACTCCTACGACGAGGCGGAAGACGCCGCGAGCAACTGCGGCGCGGACTGGTACAGCGAGGCTGTCGAGGCGGGCGCCCAGGAGCTGATCTACGATACTTACAGCCACGACGGGCTGGTGAGCCGTCTGATGAACCTCGGCTTCACCAACGCTCAGGCGGAATACGGCGCGACCCAAAACGGGGTCTGAGCCTGACCACCTCATATATAAGTAAAGCTGCTGTGGATCCACAGCAGCTTTTTTGAGTAACGGTTTATATCACATAGTTGTCGGAGCCATCCGAGCCGGTCAGGTCGGTAAGACGGATGCCGTCAAAGTAGTTGTTCGTCATAGTGTAGAATTCGCGCCAGATGTGGATAGTGCGGCACTCGGCGACGCGGTCGCACGGCGGTGCGTCGGGCGCAAGGCACGATACCGGAGCGAGATCGCCCTCGGTCAGTCTCAGCACCTCGCCGACGGTGTAGTCGGAGGGGTCGCGGGTGAGCTTATAGCCGCCGCCTTTGCCGTGAACGCCCTCGATGAGCTTTGCCTTGGTCAGTGTGGGAAGGATGCGCTCGAGGTATTTCAGCGAGATATTCTGTCTTGCCGCGACGTCCTTCATCGGGATGTACGAGCCGTTATTGTGTTCCGCGAGGTCGATCAGCACGCGCAGAGCGTAACGACCGCGGGTAGAAATCATCATATGCCATCACCTTATTCTGTGGGATGAATTAATTATACCACAAAACCGGTAGGTAAATCAAGCGTTAGTTTTTTCACAAAAAGCAGACTGTAAAAACCGCGGAAAAACCAAAGCCGACACGCGTTGCATGTCGGCTTTGTCGTTCGGTTATGCGATCAGGCGGGGTGAGTAGTAGCGCCGTCGGCGGTGACATAGGAAATGTAGGATGAGCCATCGGGAGCGGTCAGGTGGATGACCCAGCAAGCGACGCCTGCGTTGTCATAGCCCTTGTAGGTCTCGGTGACGGTGTAATCATTACCGGTATCGCCGATCGCCGTCGCGACTGCGTCAGCCTCGGAGATTCCTGCATAGTAGCCGTCTGCCTCAGCGCCTTCGGCTGTGGTCGCGGGCTGAGTGGAGCTCTGGGAGCCTGCACCGTCAGCGGTATAAGCCTTGCCGCCGGAAACATAAGCGGTGAATTCGCTGCCGTCCTCGGCGAGCATGATCAGCACCCATGCCTTGTTGCCCTGAGGATCGGTACCCTCATAGATACCGTTGACATAACAGCCGGTGAACTGCTTGACTGCCATATCCATCGCGTCTTGCTGGGTGATGCCGGTTGTGCCGCTGCCCGAGGAGCTGCCGGTCGCGCCGGTTGCTTCGGTAGCGTCGGTTGACTTGGTCGTTACCTTGTCGGTCGGCTGCCAGAGGGTGGGCTTTTCGGTTGCGGGCTGGGTTGCAACGGCAGCGGTGGTTTCTTCGGTCTTTTTGTTGTTACAGCCGGTCATGACGAGCGCGGTGGCGCCGACCATCATGACTGCGAGTACAAAACAGAGTATTCTTTTCATATCGTTAACATCCTTTCAATAATTCCAATCCCTTGGATTACAGGCAGATTATACCACTTCAAATCGCAGTTTTCAAGCGGTTTTCGAAAATCACGGGCTTTACAGTATCCGCTTTTTCCTGTATAATGAAGAAAATTTTCAAAAAAGGCGAGATTATGAAGGCTTTGATTGCGATGAGCGGCGGAGTGGACAGCTCCGTAGCGGCTCTTTTGATGAAGGATCACGAGCGCGTCGGCTGTACGATGCGGCTCTTTGACGGCGAGGGAACGGACAACGCGCGAGAGAACACCTGCTGTTCTCTCGAGGACGTCGAGGACGCCCGCGCCGTGTGCTACCGCATGGGGATCCCGTACTATGTGTTCAATTTCAAGGACGACTTCGAGGAGAAGATCATCAAAAAATTCGTGGACTCCTACCGCCGCGGCATGACCCCGAACCCCTGCATCGACTGTAACCGCTATATGAAATTCGACAAGCTCTTTGACCGCGCAAAACAGCTCGGCTGTGACTGTGTGGTGACGGGACACTATGCCCGCGTCGAGAAGCTCGGCGACAAATATGTGCTGAAAAAAGCGGTCGATCCGTCAAAGGATCAGAGCTATGTGCTGTACTCGCTGACTCAGGAGCAGCTCGCCCATGTGCGGTTCCCGCTCGGCGGACTGACGAAAACCGAGGTGCGGAAAATCGCCGCGGAGAACGGCTTTGTCAACGCCGAAAAGCCCGACAGCCAGGATATCTGCTTCGTCCCCGACGGCGACTATGCGGCGTTCATCGAACGCTACACCGGCGAGGTCGGCACGGGTGATTTCCTGACCACCGACGGCAGGGTGCTGGGCAGGCACAAGGGCATCACCCACTATACCATCGGTCAGCGCAAGCACCTCGGCATCAGCGTGGGCGAGCCGATCTATGTCGTCGGCATCCGTCCCGAGGACAACACCGTCATCCTCGGCGATGAATCCCACCTGTTCAAGACGGTCGCGACGGTCGCGGACTTCAACTGGATCTCGGGTGACGCACTGTCCGATCCGATCCGCTGTAAGGCTAAGACCCGCTATCGCCAGACCGAACAGCCTGCCACCGCAACGGTGAACGCCGACGGCACGGTGACGCTGACCTTTGATCAGCCGATCCGAGCGATCACGCCCGGTCAGGCAGCGGTGCTGTATGACGGCGACGTCGTCCTCGGCGGCGGGGTCATTATCGGCTGAATATCTGATAGAATCGACTCTACCGACGGTTGAGTTCCTTCCCCTCAACCGTTGGTATGTGGATTTTTGTATTCGGAGTAGTTATCATAACGGTGAAAGGAGGCAGAAACATGGATCAGGTCAAGATCGGACGTTTTATCGCACAGCGCAGAAAAGCCAATCAGATGACGCAGCTGCAGCTCGCGGAAAAGCTCGGTATCACCGACCGTGCAGTCTCCAAATGGGAGAACGGCAGATCGATGCCCGACGCCGCTTTGATGCCTGAGCTGTGTCAGCTGCTGGGTATCACCATTAATGATTTATTCAACGGGGAGGTCACTGACGTGGAAAACTATAACGAAAAGACCGAGAAGCTGCTTCTCGAAATGGCAAAGGAAAAGGAGCAGGCGGACAAAAGACTGCTCACGATGGAGATCGTGATCGGCGCCGTATCGACGGCGTTCCTGCTCGCGATGGTCGCTGTCGGCAGCATTTTTCTGTCGGATGACAAGCAGAGATGGATCTTCTTCCTGCTGCTCGGGATCGGCTTCGTGCAGTTCATCATCTGTATGCAGATCGCGCTGAGGATCGAGCAGGTCGCGGGCTACTATGAGTGCCGGAAATGCGGTCACAAGCATGTCCCGACCTACGGCGCTGTTACCATAGCGATGCACATGGGCAGGACGCGCTGGCTGAAATGCCCGAGCTGCGGCAAA
Organism: Ruminococcus sp.; assembly: GCA_017446165.1. GTDB lineage: Bacteria > Bacillota > Clostridia > Oscillospirales > Acutalibacteraceae > Ruminococcoides. Next base: position 867 of record JAFSRK010000134.1, on the reverse strand, counting down.
TGGTCATGGAACAAAAAAGTTTTGAAAAAGGATTAAACGATGAAATATTATCAGAAGCTCACCTTGAACGACGGCAGAGAATGTATCCTTCGAAACGGCGACGCCCGTGACGGTCAGTCGGCGCTCGCCGACTTTATCAAAACACATTCAGAGACGGATAACCTGCTGAGCTATCCCGACGAGATCACCTTCACCGCCGAACAGGAAGCGGCGTTTTTGCAGGCGAAAGCCGACAGCGGGAACGAGGTCGAGATCCTCGCCGAGGTCGACGGACAGGTCGTCGGCACGGCAGGCATCGAGTCGCTCGGCAACAAAGCAAAGCTCCGTCACCGCTGTGATTTCGGCATCAGCGTCGAAAAAGCATACTGGGGATGCGGGATCGGTCGTGCGCTGACGGACGCCTGTATCGCCTGTGCGAAAGAGGCGGGCTATGAGCAGATGGAGCTGCAGGTCGTCGCGGAGAATGACCGAGCTGTCAGGATGTATGAGAAAGCGGGTTTTGTCGAATTCGGTAGAAATCCCCGCGGCTTCAAATCGCGCCGGACAGGCTATCAGGAAGTCGTGTACATGCGAATAGAACTCATACTAAGTAGCAAATAAAAACAGCAAACGGCACAGCGGGCGGAGATCACCGGCTGTGCCGTTCTTGATTGGGGACAAATATGTTTACATTTCGCGGAGCATGCGTTTTTTGATGTCCGCCTTGTCAAGCGCTAAAGCGATGACGATGAAGATCAGCGCCGAGGCGACCGCCTGGATGCTGTTCTCGGGCATCTTCCAGAGGGCGTTGACCAGAGCGGAGTGGAAGCTGTCGCCCGCGAGGAGCTGTCGGATCAGCTTCGAGATCGAGTAGCCGACCACGGTGAC
>JAFSRK010000016.1 GCA_017446165.1 Ruminococcus sp. | reverse complement strand
TCCGATCAAAGATTCCGGATACAATCACACTTGATATTTCAACCGAAAAAACAACTGAGTATATGTTATCAAAAGAATGTATATCTATTCCGAATGATACACATATTGAGATCAGCGGGTGTAAGACGGATGAATTATATTATTTGAGCGAGCGCAAGCGAGAAACCAAATATATAAGGTTGGTCGCTGCGCTCAATTTATGCAATTCCTCAGTCAGCTGCGCTGACAGCTCCCTTAGAAAAGGGAGCCTTGATCACGCGTCTATCGTCGAGATCGTCAGCGTTGTTTCCTCCAATACATCCAAGAGTACGCGGACGGTGTCGAGAGATGTAAAGATCGTCACGCCGTTTTCGATCGCCGTGCGGCGGATCGCGGTGCCGTCCTCATAGTGAACGCCCGACAGGATCGCGCGGGTATTGATGAGGTAGGCGACATGTCCCGCGCGGAGCGCGTCGAGCAGCTGATTCGAGCCCTCGCTGAGCTTTTTCAGCGTTCTCGTTTTGATGCCGTGCTCGCGCAGTACCTTCGCGGTCAGGTCGGTTCCCTCGATATTGAAGCCGAGGTTGTAGAAACGGCGGATCAGCGGGATCGCTTCTTCCTTGTCCTCGTCGGCGAGGGTGACGATGACCGTGCCGTAGTTCTGTACCTTCGTGCCTGCCGCGACCAGCGCCTTGTACATCGCGCGCGACAGGCTCTTGTCGTAGCCGATCGCTTCGCCCGTCGATTTCATTTCGGGAGAGAGATACGCGTCCAGACCCTTGATCTTCTGGAACGAGAAGACCGGCACCTTGACGTAATATCTCTGCTTCTCCTCAGGGTACAGGCAGAAGATGCCCTGCTCCTTCAGACTCTTGCCGAGGATGACCTCGGTCGCGATATCCGCCAACGAATAGCCTGTAGACTTGCTCAGGAACGGAACCGTTCTGGACGATCTCGGATTGACCTCGATGATATATACGTCTTCGTTTTTATCGACGATGAACTGGATATTGTAAAGACCGACGATGCCGATCGCCTTGCCTAATTTCTTGGCGTATTGCAGGATGATCCCCTTGACCTTGTCGCTGATAGAGAAGGAGGGATATACGCTGATAGAGTCGCCCGAATGAACGCCGGTACGCTCGACCAGCTCCATGATACCGGGGACGAACACGTCGGTGCCGTCGCAGATCGCGTCGACCTCGACCTCCTTGCCCATGATGTACTTATCGACCAGTACGGGCTTGTCCTCGTCGATCTCGACCGCGGTTTTCAGATAATGTCTGAGGTCTTCTTCCTTGCTGACGATCTGCATCGCTCTGCCGCCTAAGACGAAGGACGGACGGACAAGGACGGGATAGCCGATCTCTGCGGCGGCTTTCACGCCCTCCTCGATGGAGGTGACGGCGTGACCCGCAGGCTGAGGGATACCTAATTCTTTGATGATCGCGTTGAACGAATCGCGGTTCTCCGCGCGCTCGATGGCGGCGCAATCGGTGCCGATGATCTTCACGCCCCTGTCCATCAAGGGCTGGGCGAGGTTGATCGCCGTCTGACCGCCTAAGGAGGCGATCACGCCCTCGGGCTGTTCAAAGTCGATGATCGCCATGACGTCCTCGGGCGTCAGCGGCTCGAAGTACAGCTTGTCGGCGGTAGTATAGTCAGTGGAGACCGTCTCGGGGTTATTATTGATGATGATGGCTTCATAACCCGCCCTGCGGATGGTCTGCACCGCGTGGACGGTGGAGTAGTCGAACTCTACGCCCTGACCGATACGGATCGGGCCCGCGCCGAGCACGACGATCTT
>JAFSRK010000133.1 GCA_017446165.1 Ruminococcus sp. | reverse complement strand
GAATACATGCTCCGCAGAAAGCCGGGCTTCACCTTCGCGACGGACGTCGAGAACTACGGCGAGCATGAGCGCACCCTCTTCTTCCCGCTGAGCGCTCTGCCTTTCCCCACCGCAACCGATAACGATCAGCTGATGCAGAACATCCTGAACTTCGACGAGAAGAAATTCGTCGATGACTGCAACGCGTTCTTAAAGGACAAGGGCAGCGTCGACGACGGTCACGCATCCGAAAGAACCGCAGCCGAGATCCGCAAGCTGATCAACTCATAATATTTGTCTTCTTTATTGACGAAAACTCGTAGGGGCGGACGCCTCATCTGCCCGCGGGACGATGTAGGCATCGTCCCCTACGTCGTTTATTACACAAAGATCATTTATCCAATCAAATTACTATTATTAAAGAAAAGAGGTTTTTCCAATGGTAGTTGCATTATTGACAGCAGCCGGCATCGGCTCGCGTATGGGTCAGGATATTCCCAAGCAGTTTATCCACGTCAACAACAAGCCCCTCATCGTATACACCCTCGAGGCGTTCGAGCGCCATCCGAGCATCGACGAGATCGTCATCGTCACCCTGCCCAACTGGATGGACGTTGTCAGAGCCTACGCCGCCCAGTTCAACATCACCAAGCTCAAGGCGATCGTTCCCGGCGGCGACACCGGTCAGGAATCCATCCACAACGGTCTGATGGCGATCAAGGACGCTCACGAGAAAGAGAATCCCATCGTCATGATTCACGACGGCAATCGTTGCCTGGTATCGAGCGAGATCATCTCGAACTCCCTCGCCGTCTACAAGAAGCACGGCAGCGCGGTCGCAGCGATCCCCTGTGTCGAGGCTGTCTTCAAGAGCGACGACAACGGCGCATCCTCTGTCGTATCCATCCCGCGCGAACAGCTCTGGCGTACCCAGACCCCTCACACCTACTCGCTGGACAAGCTGCTCTGGGCGCATGAGCAGGCTGCCGAGAAAGGCATCGAGAACACCGCCGCCTCCTGCACGCTGATGCAGGCGCTGGGCGAGACCGTCTACTTCTCCAAGGGCGCCGAAAAGAATCTGAAGATCACCACCACCGAGGATCTCGACATGTTCGAGGTACTTCTCCACACCGAAAGAACGACCTGGTTAAAGTAATATGATTTATAACGAAGCATACTGGAAGGACGTTGAGAGGGTCATCCCCCACGTCAAGGACATCAAAAAGCTCTACGGCAAGACCATCCTCATCACCGGCGGCGCCGGTTTGATCTGCTCTTGTGTCGTCGACATCATCTACTATCTCAACACCCACGATGACGCGAACATCCGCATCATCCACGCCGCGCGTACCCACGAGGAGCCTGCCGACCGTTTCCCGCACATGAAAGAAGGTCCCGACTACGGTTTCGTCTACTATGACGCGACCAAGGCGGAGGGCATCGACGTCGAGGCGGATTACATCATCCACGCCGCGTCCAACGCCAACCCCGCCGCATATGTCAAGGAGCCTGTCGAGACCATGGCGGCAAACTTTATCGGTCTGAACAACCTGCTCTCTATGGCAGCGAAGAAAGGCACCAAGCGCGTGCTGTACATCAGCTCCAGCGAGGTCTACGGTCAGAAGGATAACATGGAACCGTATTTTGAGAACGACTACGGCTACCTCGATATCCTCAACCAGCGCGCCTCCTACCCCAGCTCCAAGCGTGCCTCCGAGACTCTCTGTGTCGCCTACAGCATGGAATACGGCATGGACACCGTCATCGCCCGCCCGGGTCATATCTACGGTCCCGGCGTGACGCCCTATGATAACCGCGCCACCGCGCAGTTCACCCGCAACGCCGTCAAGGGCGAGGACATCGTTATGAAATCTGCCGGCAGTCAGCTCAGATCCTACTGCTACTCACTCGACTGTGCGACCGCGCTGCTCGCGATCCTGCTCTCCGGCGAGAGTCAGAACGCGTATAACATCTCGAATCCCGATTCGATCATCACCATCAGCCAGATCGCCAAGTGCATCGCGAATGCCGCAGGTACACAGCTCACCTATGAGAACCCCGACGACGCCGAGGCAGCAGGCTACAACCTGATGTCGAATTCTTCGCTCGACTCCAAGAAGCTCGAAGCCCTTGGCTGGGCGGCTGAGTTCTCTCCCGAGGAAGGCGCCGACCGCTGTGTCCGCTTCTACGGCTGATAACAGAATAACATCAATCAAGGCTTCACCTGAGGTGGAGCCTTTTTGAATAAGAATGATGGAATCAGGAATTGCGGGAAACGTTGATATCATATCCCGCCCGCCGTAGGGGCGACCATTGGTCGCCCGAAAACGTTGATAATATATCCCTTTCACTGCGAAGCAGATGCACATAGGCGAAGGGTACGGCGCTTCGCGACGTACCGTCGGCAGAAACGGTTCACTCCTACATTTGTTGCACGGATTCTCCGATACCGGCATATACTCCAAAATGCCTCAGCGTTTCTAAAAATTCCTAATTCATCATATCTAATTCCTAACTCCTTCTCACCAAATAAACATCCCTCCCGACGTGTCATCGGGAGGGATTAATGTTATGCAGATCTAAACTGTTTTATTTCTCAGGGATGCCGTACTTTTCGATGACGAAGTCCATATCCTTGTCGCCTCTGCCGGAGAGGTTGATCAGGATCGATCCATGCTCCATCTCCTTGGCGAGCTTCATGGCAAACGCCACGGCGTGGGAGCTTTCGATCGCGGGGATGATACCCTCCATGCGAGAGAGCTTGAAGAACGCGTCGATGGTCTCGTTATCGTCAACGACGTCATACTTAACTCTGCCGATGTCGCGAAGGAACGCATGCTCGGGACCCGAGGACGGATAATCCAGACCGCTCGCGACCGAATAGACAGGAGCGGGATCGCCGTTCTCGTCCTTGAGCATAATGCTGTTGAAGCCGTGCATAACGCCCTCGGTGCCGTATTTCAGAGAAGCCGCGTGATCGCCGAGCTTTGCGCCGCGACCGAGCGGCTCGACGCCGTAGATCTCGACGGGATCGTTGAGAAAGCCCGCGAAGAGTCCCGCCGCGTTACTGCCGCCGCCGACGCACGCGACGATGGAATTCGGCAGATGACCGGTCATGTCGATGAACTGCTCGCGCGCCTCGATGCCGACGACGCTCTGGAAGTCGCGCACCATCATCGGGAACGGATGCGGACCGAGTACCGAGCCGATGCAGTAGATCGCGTCGTTATACTCCTTGCTGTACGCCTCAAACGCCGCGTCGACGGCTTCCTTGAGGGTCTGCAGGCCATGGGTGACCTCGACGACGTTCGCGCCCAGCACCTTCATGCGGGCGACGTTGGGTGCCTGCTTCTTGATATCCACCGCGCCCATGTAGATGTCGCATTCCAGTCCGAAGTATGCCGCCGCTGTCGCGAGCGCAACGCCGTGCTGACCTGCGCCGGTCTCGGCGATGACCTTCTTCTTGCCCATGTATTTCGCGAGCAGCGCCTCGCCCATGCAGTGGTTGAGCTTGTGCGCGCCCGAGTGGTTCGGATCCTCGCGCTTGGCGTAGAGCTGGACTCTGCCGCCGAGGTAGTCGGACAATCTCTCGAGGTGCGAGATCGGGGTCGGACGTCCCTGAAATTCGGTGCGGATACGGCGGAGCTCCGCGATGAACTTGCGGGATTGGCAGATGGAGTAGTACGCCTGGGTGATCTCCGCCATCGCCTCCTTGAGCTTGTCGTCAACATATACGCCGCCGTAGCGACCAAAATAACCGTCCTTGTCGGGATAATTGTGGAAATAGGTATCGAAATCAACGTTGTTCAGCTTCATTATGTGCCTCCGTGTAGGTTAAGTGACATATGTTACCAAATAATTATACCACGATTCGAAGCTGTTTGCAACCGTCATTTCAAAAGGAAACCTCCCGCGTGATGCAGGAGGTCTTTTCGTATCAGTCATCCATCATGATCGGCTCATACGGTTCATTCAGCCGCACGCTGTGTTCTGCGATAATGCTGTTGGTATGATTTTTGTCGATCAGCCTGAGAGTGATATCCCGGCTCGTCGGATAGCCGAAGCTCATGTGCTTCAATTCACCGGTAGAATCGGTCTGATGCGCGGCGCCGATATAGGGGATCTCAGAGCCATCCGCGTTGTACGCCTTGATCCGTACATCCATGCCGTCGTCTCCGAGGTACAGCCGATCCGGCACATAGACGGTTGCCGTCAGCCCGACTGCAGCGTCGCCGATCGCACCCTCGGGAAATTTCGCAACTCCGCTGACAAAGATATCGTCGCCGGTCAACGCCTTTTCACCACTCTTTGCATAGACGCGGCTGATAATATTCGCCATCTCAAAGCGTTCGTTCACCGTTCTGACCGACTTGCCGCTGTGGGCTTTCACTGTATCACAAACCATGTTGAGCATGACCGAGCTCTCGTCAACGTCGGTTCTAAGCTCCAGTATCCCTTCATATAAGCCATGACGCTTCGTCATCTCCAGTCGTTCGCTGACGACCTCTGCGGTGCGATCGTTCACATCGGCGCTGATTGCGGATGATTCACAGGTAATCACATCGGGGTACGGACTGCCGGCTTCTCCGCGTACCGCGACGATCATCCTACTGCCGTTATAGTACGCGCCCTCGATCCACATGGCGATCCCGTCATGCAGGATCAGCCCGTCATTCTCCGCGCCTGTCGGCAAAACCGCGTGTAATCGCGTCACGCTGTCGAAGCTGATCTCAGGCGAAGTCGTACTCACTGACGGAATCTCAGCGGGTCTGAATACGACCGCCGCCAGAATCAGCAACGCTAACGAAGCCGCGATCACCGCAACCGCGAAGGGCTTGTGGTTTTTCTTCGGCGGAGTCTGCTCCGCTTTCAAGATCGCCGCCCGCAGAAACGTCTCGTCGATTCGGATGCTGTTATACACACTATTCACTCGGTTCATCGAGTTCCACCTCCAGTTGGGTTCTCAGTTGTTTTCTGGCGCGGGACAGCATCTGACGAACGGCGGCGTCCGACCTTGACATCATCTTCGCGATCTCCTCGGTGCGATATCCCTCGAAGTAATAGAGATACAGCACCGTGCCGTCACGCGGCTTCAAGCGCATCAGCTCGATGAACAGCTCGCGGTTCTCAGCCTGAGTATACAGCTCGTTTGCCGCCGACGCAAGGCTGACCTCGGCACGCTGTTTCCGTCGACTGAGGATCCGCTTGCTCTCGTTGATCACGACGCGGATCAGCCACGCTCTGAGGTGCTCTTCGCTGTCAAAGTCCCTGCGACAGCGGTACAGGCGGATCAGCATATTCTGCACCGCGTCCTCGCTGTCCTCCCTGCTTTTCAGATAGTTGAACGCTACACGGTACAGCATATCGCCGTACCGCAGTGCGATACGCTCAAACGCGGGATCTGTCATACTGTCCCTCCTCCCTTTGAAAGGTCCTTTCACCGATAATACCCTGTGACGGCGTCAAATGTGACAGAGAAAATGAAAAAACGCTGTCATAAAAACAGACAGCGCAGTTTCATATTATTCCGCTCCGACGAGCTTGACCTTGACAGGGTGGGCGCCCAGCGCGGGGATGATCTTCTCGGTCAGGTCGCTCGTTTTGAATCGCAGGGAGCTGGTATTCACGCACGGATGACAGCCGAAGTATTCCTCCTTGAGGACGTCCTCGTCGATCACGAGCCGGACAGCGTGTTCATGATCGTTCATCAATCCCAGCACCGAAACGCTGCCGGGGCGGATATCGAGGTACCTCAGCATCGCCTCTTCATCGGCGAAGGACAGTCGGCTGATGCCCATCTGCTTTGACAGCTCCTTGGTCTTGAACGGCTTGTCACCTGGCATGATCAATAGGTAGAACGCCGTTTTCTGACGGTTACAGAGGAACAAATTCTTACAAATGCGCACATTCAGCACCGCGTCGATCTTCTCGCACGCCTCCATGGTAGTAGCGGGTTCATCGGGGTGATCGGTGCGTTCATAGTCGATCCCGAGTCGGTCGAGGAAAGCATAGGCGCGCGCCTCTCTGTCCTGTCGACTCGTCATATTCTCGGGTGAGCCTTTGTATAAATCCATGATAAACTCCTGTCATAACAAGAGCAGGCACGTTTCTGTGTCTGCTCTCATAAAATCGAATTACAGCTTGAAGGGTTCGAGGTTCTCGACCGCCTGCGCTCTTGTGATCGGCTGATCGTCACGGTCGACGTCGATGAGGATATACCGATCGTTGCCCATGCCCATCTCCTTCATACAGCTGAGCTGACGATGACCGTGGCGGGTCTCGATGCGTTCCACCAGCGCGTGGTTCTCGTCCTCACGCATCGCGTAAACGAGGTCGATGCACGCCTGATCAACAGCGAGGATATCGGTGGAGGCG
>JAFSRK010000132.1 GCA_017446165.1 Ruminococcus sp. | reverse complement strand
CGTCACCGCGAAGAAGATCGCCGAGAACGAAGCACAGAGCAAGAAGGAAAGCATGTTCGCCGTCGTTCCGGACGCGAAGGACTTCGACGAGCTTGAAGCCGACGTCCTGTATCTCGGCAAGGACGACAGCGGAAACACAGTCGGCTATGCGATCTCCACCTCGACCCAGGGCTACGGCGGTCAGGTCAAGGTCATGACCGGCATTGACACCGAGGGCAATATCGTCGGCGTGGATGTTTTCTACAATGACGACGAGACCCCCGGACTGGGTAAGAATACCTCAAACGAGTCCTTCCGCGATCAGTACAAGGGACTCTCAGCTTATGAAAATATAATGGTCAGCAAAGATTTCTCTTCTGTCGTCGATGACAGCACTACAGGAAATACCCAGACGGTCGACGCGGTCACCTCGGCAACGATATCCTCGCGCGCGGTCACCAAAGCGGTGAACGAAGCGTGCGCGATCTACGCTGAATATACAGAAAAGGAGGCGAAGTGATGGAAAAGCGCAGTTTGTTCAAAGAATTCACCAAGGGCATCGTGAAAGAGAACCCCGTTCTCTGTCTTGTTCTCGGCACCTGTCCGACCCTTGCGGTCACCACCTCCGCCTCGAATGCGATCGGTATGGGCGTGGCGGCGACCTTGGTTCTCGTCTGTTCCAACGCCGTCATCTCCGCGCTCCGCAAGGTTATCCCGGATAAAGTCCGCATCCCCGCCTACATCACCATCATCGCGGGCTTCGTCACCATCGTCCAGATGCTCGTCAAGGCGTTCGCCCCCGCGATCAACGACTCGCTCGGCATCTTCCTGCCGCTGATCGTCGTCAACTGCATCATCCTCGGCAGAGCCGAGATGTTCGCGGGCAAGAATCCTGTCCTGCCCTCGATCCTCGACGGACTGGGCATGGGCGTAGGCTTCACGGCGGCGCTGCTGTGCATGGGCATCATCCGCGAGCTGCTCGGCTCCGGCTCGATCTTCGGCATCCAGCTTCTGCCCGTCCAGATTTTGATCTTCATCCTGCCCCCCGGCGGCTTCTTCGTATTCGGCATGCTGATCATGCTCGCGAACAAGCTGAACACCCGCGCGGGCAAGCCCGTCAAGAACACCCCCTGCGACGGCTGCCCGATGGCGGCGAATTGCTCCCGGAAGGCGGAAAAATGCGGCGAAAAGGAGGCGACTGAGCATGTTGATTAAGTCCCTCGTCGCCGTATTCCTCGCGGCGATCCTGACCGAGAACTACGTTCTGTGCAAGTTCCTCGGCATCTGTCCCTTCCTCGGCGTATCGAAGAAGCTCAACACCGCGTTCGGCATGTCCGTCGCCGTTACCTTCGTCATGGTGCTGGCGACCGCGGTCACCTTCCCGATCTACACCTACGTCCTCGTTCCGGCAGGGATCGAATACCTCCAGACCGTGCTGTTCATCCTGATCATTGCGGGACTGGTCCAGCTCGTTGAGATCGTTCTCAAAAAGTACATCCCCTCTTTATACAAGTCGCTCGGCATCTATCTGCCGCTGATCACCACCAACTGCGCCGTGCTGGGCGTCACCATGCTGGTGCTCCAGAAGGTCGACAGCACCACGATGTACGACTACACCTATCTGCACGCCCTGATCAACGCCTTCGGCGCGGGCATCGGCTTCATGGTCGCGATGGTCATGTTCGCCGGCGTTCGCGGACGCCTTGAGAGCGCCGATATCCCGAAGTCGCTCAAGGGACTGCCCATCACACTGGTTTCAGCCGCCCTCACCGCGCTGTCGTTCCTCGGCTTTGCGGGCGTGGTCGATAAGCTGATCCCGCTGGCATAAGGAGGCTCTTATGAACACTATCGTACTAGCCATCTGCCTCGTCGCGGGCATCGGACTTCTGATCGGACTGATCCTCTCGATCGCCTCCATCGTCATGGCGGTTCCCAAGGACGAGAAGGCGGAAAAGATCCTCGAAGCGCTCCCCGGCGCGAACTGCGGTGCCTGCGGCTATTCCGGCTGCTCGGGCTATGCCTACGCGCTTTCAAAGGGCAAGGCAGAGGTCGGACTCTGCGCTCCCGGCGGCATCAACTGCGCGAAAGAGATCTCCGCGATCCTCGGCGTTGAGACCGGCAGCATGGAGAAGAAGGTCGCGGTCGTCCACTGCATGGGTTCCCTCGACAACACCTCTTATAAAGCAGAATATAACGGCGTCAGGAGCTGTTCCGCCGCGATGAAGATCGGCGGCGGTCTGACCGCCTGCAGCTTCGGCTGTATGGGACTGGGCGACTGTGAAGCCGCCTGCCCCTATGATGCGATCCACGTCTGCAACGGCGTCGCCGTCGTGGACGAGGACAAGTGCAAGGCATGCGCGATGTGCGTCAAGGCATGCCCGCGCAAGATCATCTCCATCGTCCCGTTGAAGAATTCGGCGGTCACGCGCTGTTCGAACAAGGACAAGGGCGCCCTCACCCGCAAGCTCTGCACCACCGGCTGTATCGGCTGCAAGAAGTGTGAGAAGAACTGCCCCACCGGCGCGGTGAAGGTCACCGACTTTTGCGCTCAGGTCGATCCCGCGCTGTGCAACGGCTGCGGCGCCTGCGTCGATCATTGTCCCCAGCACTGCATCACCTACATTTCCCCCTACTGATTTGCAACCATGAATCGAGTGCGGGCTGCGCCCGCTATTGTCCGTTGTCAACTGTCAATTGATTCATCCCACACTCTTGATAAAGGAGTAAGATATGGTCGAAATATCCCACTTAACAAAGCGCTACGGCAGCGTCCTCGCCGTAGACGACATCAGCTTTTCCGCGAACGAGGGCGAGATCCTCGGACTTCTCGGACCGAACGGCGCGGGCAAAAGCACCACCCTGAATATCATCACCGGTTATCTCTCGTCCTCCTCGGGCAGCGTGACGGTCGAGGGCTTCGACATCCTCGCTCAGCCGAAGGAGGCGAAGGCGAAGATCGGCTATCTCCCCGAGATCCCGCCGCTCTATCCCGAGATGACCGTCAAGAAGTACCTCGAGTTCCTCTTTGATCTGAAGAAGGTGCGCCTGCCGAAAAAGGAGCATGTCGACGAGGTCATGGCGATCGTGAAGCTGACGGACGTCAAGAACCGCATCATCCGCAACCTGTCGAAGGGCTATCGCCAGCGCGTCGGGCTTGCGGGTGCCCTGATCGGCAACCCGCCCGTCCTGATCTTGGACGAGCCGACCGTCGGACTCGATCCCAAACAGATCATCGAGACCCGCAAGCTGATCAAATCGCTCGGCAAGAAGCACACCGTCATCTTCTCGTCCCATGTGCTGTCCGAGGTTTCGGCGCTGTGCGACCGCGTCGTGATGATCAGCAGCGGACGGATCGTCGCCGATTCCCCGATCGACAAGCTCTCTGAGGTCATCAACGGCACCGGCATGCTCTCGCTTGAGGTCGACGGCAGCATCAGCGCCGTCAAGAACGCGATCTCGTCGGTCGACGGCGTGCGCCGCGTCACCCATAACAGCGGCTCGAGCTACACCGTCAGCTATGACACCGACGTCGATGTGCGCCGCGGGATCTTCCGCGCATGCGCAAAGGCGGATTGTCCCATCCTGTCGATGACGGCGGGAGGACTGAGCCTTGAGGAGAGCTTCCTCAAGCTGACCGAAGGAGGGGATCTCT
>JAFSRK010000131.1 GCA_017446165.1 Ruminococcus sp. | reverse complement strand
GCTGTCGCACTAAGAAACGCGATAGCCCCTTTTAGTGTCATTCTGAGCTTGTCGAAGAATCTTACAGTGCAATCTATCCAACTTCATTACACCTTTCATGTGTAATCTAACGGAAAAGTATGCACTTTCAGATTCTTCACCAGACACGCGTGTCCGTTCAGAATGACATTTTTTGTTTTGCGACAGCCCCTTTTTCATCAGCCTTTGATATAAGAGCGATCGCCGATCACGGATCTCAGGGCAGCTTCGTCGATCTCACCGCCGACAAAACGCTCGGCGGCGGTGATGAATTTCACGGCGTCAAGAAGCGCCAGTTGATACAACGCCTCAAATCCGCTGAGGTTCATATCGTCGATCGCATGGCTGCGGTACGACACCAGTCTGAGCTTTGAATGTGTTATCCGCGCGAAGCGGTCAAGCCGACCGCTTTCATCGGCGACGATCCGATAAAACTTCGCCATATCGCGGCGACCCTCTCTCAGCTTCTCCCAAGCGTCAGAAAAGCCGTAAACGCTGTCGATCGCGCAGCCGACGGCTTCACGCATCGTCGCGGGCAAAAACGGCGGGATGCTGATGTTCTTTCCGGTCATCCTGTCGAGCCGATGCTCGATCGCCATATGCATCACGGGGCTGTACTGCGCCTTTTCATTAATATAGGGATGGGCGGTCGAATCCAGCGCATAGTGACACAGAAAGCCGCACAGGTAGGAGAACACCTCGCGGCTGTCGATCGCATACCGCGCGAGCTGTAGCAGGAATTCGCCGGTGCGCTCGTTGTGCATGACGGTCGAATAGCGGTTGACGCGGTTGCGGAACGGCGGAAGATAAAAGCGGTAGAACAGATACGGATCGGGTCCGAGCAGACCGAAGTTGAAGATATCGCGGTCGATGTCAAGCGACAGCTTCTTCAAAGCATCTGCGCCGAAGCCGGTATGTACGACGATATCGGGCACAGTGATCCCTCCGTTATGCTCTCTTGCGCTTCATCCGATTGATGATCGCAAGGTAACCGAAGCCGAAGCCGATCACAGGGATCGCCAACAGCAGTATCCACCAGACACAGCCCATGAACGGGAGCTTGTCGCTGAATCCGAACGCACCCGCGGGACTGCCCCAGTTGAGGAAGAAATACGGATAGGTCGCTCCCGGATAGAACTCCCAGCCGGCGATATAGCAGATCGCGGCGTAGATCACATAGGCGATCGGCGGGATCGTCACGAACAGCACATGCTTTTTCTTCAGATCGCCGTAGATACCGGTGACGAAGAAGTCCGCAATCGAGGCGACAGGCACCACCACATGGGTGAGGACGTTGTTGAGCGTCCATGCCTTATCGCCCAGAGTCGGCGCCAGCACAAAGCAGAACACCGAACCGGTCAGGGTGATGGCGACCGTTCCGACGAATTTCAGAATGAACCAGCCGTTTTTGATCTCGCCCTTTCTCAAAAGCAGGATGAAGCCCGCCGCGGCGATCAGCGCGATCAGGACGTTCGACTGGATGGTGAAGAACATGAACGAGCCGGCGCCTCTCATGAAGGTGCCGAAGCCGCCGTTGACACTGAGGTAGATACCGACCGTGGCGGCGATGATGACGATTCCTTTGAGGATCAGCGAGGCTGTCCTGCGTGATGACGGAATGTTCACTGTACCGCTCCCCTTTCTTCGCAATAGGCGGCGATGACCTTGCTGACATATTCAGCCGTTCCCTCGCCCGTGCGGGAATCAATATTGTTCTTGAAGCGTTCGTCGGCGACATACATCTTGCCGAGTGACGCGAACACCTCGTCCGAACACCGATAGAAATGCTCGCTGATATAATCCTGCAGTTTCTTCGCCAGCGACTGCGGGATCTCTGACTCGGGAGGATCTTCCCTGACGTCGCCGAATTCCGCGAAGATGTCCATCATCCTGCCGGCGAGGATCTTCTGCTGCTCGGGGGAAGTCTTTCGGCTCTCATAATCCCTGTACTCGGGCGTGTCGCCCCATCTTTCTTTTACTTCGTTCGTATACTCTTTCATCGGGTTTCCCTCGCTATGGTATCAGGATCCTGCTGGCGATCTCATCAACGGGGTGGAATATTTCATAGGACGCCAGATATCGCTGGATCAAGGTGGCGTCAAGCACGGTAATCTCGCCATCCGCGTCGGTATCGGCGGCGTATTCGTCGAAGCCGCCCTCCGGCTCGAAGTCCGCGATCCTTCGCTGGATGCGGGTCGCGTCCATCACGGTGACGATACCGTCGCAATCAGCGTCGCCGAGCAGATAGCTGTGCTTTTCCAAGCCGTAGTGATCAGACAGCCAGCTGTGGCGTTCGGCACACCAGTTTTTGAGCAGGGCATAGTTTTCTTCGTAGGTCGTAAGGGGTCTGCGCTGGTAATTCAGCCACCACTTGTTCACGCGCCAGACGGTGAAGTTGCGAGCGATCACATCGGCGTATTGAGCGCGCAGGCTATCGAGCAAGCCGCCGTCGGCGGCGATATTTTCGATGTAGTCAAAGTGTCGGGCATAGGCGCTTTTCACCTCAGCCATGAACCAATCCTTGTCGGTCAGATAGCGGTAAAGGTTCTTGTCCGCCTGCATGATACCGTCGCTCACGGCGGCGGCTTTCGCAGAGGCTGAATTGAGGTCTGCGTTGAGGTTGCCGAGCGCGAGGTCATAGTCCCACGGCGGTCCGGCGTAGAGTTTGCCGTCCTTATAGAAGAAGAACACCGAGCTGTAGCCGAAGTCGGCGGTCTTCAGATACTCGTTGAGCAGGTAGAGCTTCGCGAAGGAATCGACGTCGATCGCGGCGCGGATCTCGTCCTCAGAGCCGTTTTTCAGCGTGTTGACAATAGCCGTCACGGTGTCGGTCACATAGGTCAGCTGATCCGTCGTCGGTTCCTCAGGCTCCTTCATGGCGAAGCGCAGTCCGCTGACATTCAGATAGGTCACATCGTCCTCTTGGCGGGTCGCCTCATACTCGATGAGGAAATCCTTCTTTCCCTCGTTGCTTTCGATGTCGATATCGACGCGCTCCTTGCCCTCCTGCACCGGCTCATAGACCGCATAACAGCCGCGGTACTCCCCGTCGAGCCACAGCTCGGCGATCCGCTGATCGGAGGTATAGGGCAGCCCGAGTTCGCGCGCAAAATCGAACGCGGCAAAGTTCCTCAGAAGCGTCGGATCAAAGCAGTTGGCGAGCAGCGCCCACTTCTTTCCCTTGCCCATACCGAGGACAGAGGTTTTCTTCTCAAATTTGAAGGTGAACGACTTCTTCTCGACAAAGGTCAGCGCGGTGCTGTTGCCGCGCACCTTGAACAGAACGTCCGAGTCGATCGCGGTGTTGTCGGTATCGGTGACGGTGATGTGCGCGTTGACATAGCCGTCGGCTTTTTCGAGGGTCGTGCCGTTGCCCGCCTCTGTGGTGATCGCGATCTTCGGCACCGTGGGGGCGGTTTCCTGTGCTTGCTCGGCATGAGCGGTGATACAGCACGCCGCCGCGAGCATCAGGATCAATATAAGTGATAGCAATCGTTTCACGTCAATACTCCGTTCTCAGATCATCTACACCGTAGGTGCGCTTGAATTCCTCGAGGTCCTTATCGGATCGGATCAGCATAATCTCGGTGAAATGCCCGCTGTGCTTATCGCGGAACCCCGCGACCTTCTCGCCGGTACAGATCGAGGAGCGGATCATCGGCTCCTGACGTTCCGGATCATACGGCTCGGGGGTAAAACGCGAGGCAGGCTTTTTGAAACTAAATAACTTCATGGTACTCACCTCAGTGGTACTTCACGCGAAAGCCGCGCTCGTCGGGTTCGACCTTCATTTCCTTGACTTCCATATTCTCGATGCAGATCCAAGTGCCGCGCTCAATGGCGGCGATCACGTCGTCGATCTGTTTCTCGGTTCCCTGGATCTCCATCGACACCGAGTTGTCGTATTCATTCCTCACCCAGCCTGTCGCGCCGTAATGCTCGGCGGCGGTCTGGGCGCGCCAGCGGAAGCCCACCGCCTGGACCCAGCCGTAGAAGCGGATGTATTTGCGCACGATCGGTTTCTTAGTGAACATGGCTTTCTCCTGACTGATCATTCGGTCAAAGCTTTACGGATAATTGATAAAGGTACCGATCCATGCAACGGTATCGAGTCCGGCGAGCCTGCGCTGGATCGCGGTCGCGTCGAGGATGGTGATCCCGCCGTCACGGTCGGCGTCGGCGGCGATGCTTGCTTTTGAGGAGAGTACGGTCAACTCGGCGAGAGAGCGCTGGATGCGGGTCGCATCGACGATGGTGATATCGCCGTCAAGATCGGAGTCACCGATCATTACGGATGCCGAGGGACTGACGGTCGGAGCAACCGTGGGAGCCGCAGTGGGAGCCGCGGTAGGAGCGGCAGTCGGTGCGACGGTGGGTGCAGTCGTCGGTGCGGGGGTGAACTTCATCGGATCGATGACGGCGATGCCGGTGCTGCCGATGTGACCGGTGATCTTCGTAGAGGTAACGGTAAATTTGCCGCCCGACACCTCGTCGGTATAGGTTCCCTCGGGGACAAGTCCCGAGATGTTGTTCACAGTCACGTCGATATTCTGGCTTGCGGGAGATACGATAACAGCGCCGCCCTCACGGCAGATGACAAAGCAGTTGTTCGCGGTGCCGGTCGCCTCCGCCTTGCCGATCATCGCGTTGTGGAAGCGGTTGACCGCGGCGACCTCGTTCGAGGTATAATGTGTGCTGCCCTTATTGCCCGCCCAGATACTGCTGTAGTTGCTCGACGAGGGGCGCGAGAGATAGAGCGCCTGGGAATTCGCTCTGGAGGCGAGGATCGCGTAAGAGCGGTCGATCTGGTTCTGGGTCAGGTTCTTTGTCCAGCCGTCGCCGTTGCTGAAGGTATCGTGGCTCTCGCCCCAGTAGACGAGGCGATCGGCGCCGACGCCGATGGTCGTCCAGTTGCCCTTTGTCTTGACGATCTTTTTGTCGCGGATGGCGCCGGTGATGGTGCCGCTGTAGGGTTCGTCGGTGATGCCGATATAGTCGGTGTATTCCTTGACGAGCTTGTTGTTGACCGCGGCGGCGCTGTTGCCCGCAGGGGCTTCAAGCACCTCGCCGTAGTTATACATATTCGCGTCGATGACCGAGGGGAAGAAGTTGCAGCCCTCAGACGGCAGCCCGATGTGCTTCGCGGCGTCCCAGCGGATGCCGTCGACGCCGGCTGACTTGAGCTGCTGGACATAGCTTTTGACCTTTGAAATCACAAAGCTGTTCTCGGTGTTCAGATCGGGCATGCCGATATTCTTGTAGATCAGGTCATAGCGGTTGTTGTAGTCGGAGCATGCGCCCTGATTGTGGAAATAGGCGGACTGGCGCATCTCGCTCTCGATGCTGCCCGCCCAAGAACCGTTGTTGCCGCCCGCGAGGTGGTTGGCGACCACATCGACGATGATCTTGACGCCGTACTTGTCCGCCTCGGTGCAAAGGGATTTCAGGTCATTCAGGGAGCCGATCTCGTTGCCGATGCTAAAGCCCGTCGGCTGATAGAGCCAGTACCATGTGCTGTTGCCGTCGTGGCGCTGGAGCGGCGAGGTCTGGACGCTCGTGAAACCGGCCTTCGCGATGTTCGGCAGCTCGGCTTTGATATCGGACAGCTTCCAGTTAAAGCACTGGAGGATATTGCCGTCCGCACAGGTTTTTGCCAAGCCGTAGTCCGCGCCGGTCGGCGCGGTGTCCTTGGTGACAGCAGACGCGGCGATCACAAAGGTCAGCACAAGGCTCAGGCACAGCAGGATACTGATGAATCGTTTCTTCATGTTATCACTCCTCAGGGTATTCTTATAGATATTATACTGCCTATCGAACGCGGTGTAAAGAATTAGTTTTTGCAATCAGGAATCAGGTGCGAACAAAGTCCGCCGACTATTCCTAATTCCTAATTGAAAAGCCGCCCTGTACGGACGGCTGCTTTCACTATCATTTTGTATGGATATCCAACTGATTGTAGGGGATCTTGATTCCCGCTTCGGCAAGACCGTCCTGAATAGTCTTGTTGACCTCGCGGCGGATATCGGGGCGGTTGTTAGGCTCACAGAAAAAGCGGAGCTTGTAGATGATCGCGCTCTCATTGAAGCTCTGGGTACCTTTCAGCTCACAGCTCTCGACGCCCTCGATGGCGCGGATGTTATCACAGATGCCCTCGAGTACCGAGAACGCCTCCCTGCGGTCAAGGTCATAGGACAGCGGGAGATCGATATCCACAAGATGGGTCAGCTTGCGGATCTTATTGAGATTGCGGTTGCTCACGGCGAGGATCGAGCGGTCGTCGAGCAGCTCGATCTTTGTGGTGCGCAGGTTGAACGCGATGACGATGCCGTCCCTGCCGTCGAACTCCACCGCGTCGCCGACCTTGAAATACTCGTCGACGGAGATGATCACTCCCGAGAAGAAGTCCTGCAGCATGTCCTTCACGCCGACAGCGACCACCGCGAGGAGGATGCCGATGAGCATGACGATGGAGGTGATATTGATGCCGTTGATCTGCAGGACGGCAAGTATACAGACGAAGATGATCCCGATCTTGATGATACGGTAGATAGTCTTGAGTCCGTGGACCTTTCTCAGTCGCTCGATATCGTCACTACTGTCAAGGTGGTTCTTGCGCCGTTTGAAAGCGTAGCGAACAGAAAGGATCGCCGCCGCGGCGAGCAGAATCGCGATGAGACTGTAGATCAGGCGCGACACGCTGAATTGATTGATCGCTTTGGTAAATATCTGCAGGATATCTTGGTTCACAGATCACCACTCCTTAAGTATTATTCTTCTAAAGAATTATTCTTCGGTTCTTCCCTATCCTCCTTCGGCAGGCGTGAGAAGAACTTCACCGCAAACGGCAGCGTGATCGGCAGGGAGAGTCCCAGCGCGATCGGCATCGCTTCCTGGATGCCGCCCAGTCCGCGGACATTCGCCAGCAGGATCAGCAGTGGGATGAACAGCAGACCGTTTCTCAGAGAGGATAACAACGAGGCGTGCAGGCGTTTTCCGGTGCTTTGCAAAAGCATCTCGGTGGTCATGCACGGCGGGAGCGCGAGCATGGACAGCGACTGCAGAATCAGCGCGCGCGTGCCGATCTCGATAACGGCGGGATCATCGCGGAACAGCCCGATGAGTCCTCCCGAAAACACGATCAGCAGGATGCAGGCGACGATGATGATGCACTCCGCCATCACCACCGTGAAGCGAAATCCCTTTCTCAGGCGCGAATACTTGCCCGCGCCGTAGTTGAACGCCGCCACCGGCTGGAAGCCCTGACCGATGCCGAGCGCCACGGAGAACGCAAAGAAGATGATGCGCGACACAATCGACATCGCCGCGACAGCCGCGTCGCCGTAGTTCGAGCAAAAGGCGTTGAGCAGAACCGTCGCGAGGCTGTTGAGTCCCTGACGGAGCATGCTCGGGAATCCCGTACCCGCGATATCACCGACGATAGCGGGTCGGATCTTCTTCGTCGCACTCAGGCTGAGCTTCGACTCGGTCTTGCCGCCGAGGAACATGTAGAGCAGCACCGAAAAGCTGATGAACTGGCTCAGTGCGGTCGAGAGTCCCGCGCCCGCGATCCCCATGTTCAGCCCGAACATCAGGATCGGATCGCCCGCCATATTCAGCACGGCGCCGATCATCAGACCGATCATACCGAGCGACGCCTTGCCCTCATAGCGCAGAAGGTTATTCAGCGTCAGACACGAACACATGAACGGCGCGGCGATCAGGATATAGGTCAGGTAGGTCTTGGCATAGGGCGCGATCGTATCCGTCGAGCCGAGGACATGTACGATCGGATCGAGGAAGATCAGCCCCAGCACGCCGACGACCAATCCCGTCGAGAACGACGACAGAAAGCCTGCCGTCGCGTGGAGAGATGCGCGTTCCCTGTCGCGCTGACCGAGCGCGCGGGAAAGGATGCTGCCCGCGCCCTGACCGTAGAGAAAGCCGACCGCCTGGATTACGGACATGAAGCCGAACACGATGCCGACCGCTCCGCTCGCGGAGGTGCCGAGCTGACCGACAAAGGCAGTGTCGACGAGGTTATAGATATTGGTCACCAGCATGGAGATGATGGTCGGCACCGAGAGTCCGAGGATCAGTCGGGGAACCGGCGTCTTGGTCATCTTGTCATACTGAGGTTTTTTTGGTTTCTTTTGCAGTTTCATATATCAGGAACCTTTGGGGGAATTGATGAGATATCTTCCGCTGTCGGCACGCTTGCGAAAGCGCGTTTCAAACAGGATGATGAACAGCAGACCTCTCAGGCACAGCTCGCACGCCATGGCGATCCACACGCCGGAAAGTCCGAAGCTCAGCGAGAGGACATAGGCGAGCGGTATCCTCACCAGCCACATGCTGATGAAGTTGATCGCCGTCGGCACGCCTGTATCACCCGCGCCGCGGAATACGCCGGTCGCGACGATGGACGCCGCATACATCGGCTCGGCAAAGGCTTCGATCCTGAGGACGGTAACACCCATCGCCCTAATCTCGGGATCGGGCGTCAGCACGCCGAGCATCGCGGGAGCGGCAAAGTACATCAGCACCCCGCCGAGGGTCATCACGATCACGCCCAGCCACACCGTCATACGTCCGAGGTGCTTGGTCAGGGCGATGCGCTTCGCGCCGAGCGCCTGGCCGATGATGGTGACCGCCGCCGCGCCGATGCCGTAGCCCGGCATATAGCACAGGCTCTCGGCAGTGATCGAGAACGAGTTCGCCGCGACTGCCGCCGTTCCCAAGGGAGCGACGATACGCGTGAACATGATGTACGCCGTGCAGGTGACAGCCTGCTCAGCCGCTACGGGGAGGGCGATCTTGAGCGAGCTTCTCAGCTCACCCTTCGGGCAGGATAGTTTTTCATCTTTTCTGAGCTTCAGCGTCTTTGATCGGAAGAAGAGGTACCACAGCATGAACAGGGCGATCACTGCCTCCGACAGCGCTGTTCCCAGCGCCGCGCCGACGATCCCCAGCCCCGCGCCGGGGAGGGTGATCTCCATACCGAACACGGTATGCGTCGCCGTCGGGAAGATCAACAGGGCGTTGAACACAACGTCCAGCACGCACATGATCACCTCGAGCAGTCCGGGCAGCTTCATGTTGCCGCTGCACTGGAGCGCGCCGGCGCACAGGCAGTTGAGCTGATAAAAAGGCAGCGACAGCGCGAAGATCAGAAAGTACTGTGACGCGCCCTGTCGGATCGATTCCTCGCCGCCGAGCAGTCGGGGCAGGATCGGGCTGAGCGACGCGCCGAGGATCAGCAGGATCACACCGAAGATCGCGGTGCAGACCAAGCCGAGCTTCATGATATTGCGCGCGGAGGACAGCTCCTTCGCCCCGCAGCGGTGGGCGATCTTCACGGTGAAGCCCGTCGCCGCCGCGGTACACAGCCCGCCGAACAGCCAAGTGGTCGACGATACCAGTCCGATCGACGCGCTGTCGGACGCGCCGAGCCGACCGACCATTGACGCGTCGATATACTGCATGATGATATTGCTGATCTGAGCGAGTATCGCGGGGATACTCAGCTGTATGATCATAACAAGCTGCTGAGAAAAGCTCAGCTGATCGCCGTCGATCATCCGACTCAGCAGACTTTTTTCACTCTTTCGTGCCATAACTGCTCCAATATATTATCTAAATAAATATTATACCAAACTTCGACGCTGAATTCAATGTGCTGACAAAATAAAACCGCCTGTCAAAGGCGGTTCATGACGGTATTATCGGTGCTTGCGGTAGAAGTCCAGCAAGCGCTGTTTATAGTCGGGCGCTTCGTCAAAGACACAGTGTCCGTAGCCCTCGTACATGTACAGCTCACAGCCGATCAGCCGGGCGATCTCACGCGAGCTTTCCCCCGAGACAGCGGCGTCGCCCTCCACGCCGATCACGAAGGTCGGGCAGTGGATCAGAGAGAGCTTGTCCCTCATATCAAAGGTGTCGATGGTTTTGACGAGTCGGATAAAGCGATCGAGTGCCTCATCGCTGACATGATCGTTCATGTGCATCAGGAAATCGCGGTAATTCCCGATGGTTTTCTCCGAGTAAAGACATTCGATAAAATCAGCGGTCAGCCCGGTGATGTCGCGCTTCTCGGCAAAGCCGATCCAGCGGCGGAACACCCCGTCGACGGTCGGATTCTTCCACGCGGTGGTAGAGGCAAGGACCAGCGCATGCACCAACTCGGGATGATAGACCGCGATCATCATCGCGATCATGCCGCCCTGAGAAGTGCCGAAGATATCCGCGCCGCGGATGCCGAGGGCTTCGATCGCCGATGCAGCGTCGTCCGCCATATCAAAGGCGGTGTAGCCTTCGGGGATCTCCTTGCGGCGGTCAAACACATAGACGGTATAGTCCTCTTTAAAATCGCGGTAAGCTGCCTCGATATTCTTCGCGGCTGGCAGGATGCTTTTAACGTCAATGCCGGGCAGGATGATGAACGCCCTCTCACCCGTACCAAAGGTGAAATACTCCACCACGGCGTTATCCCTGATGGTCACCGATCCTGTTTTCATTCGATCACTCCTCTGTTCACCGCAAGGCGGGAATTGTTATATCGGCGGTCGCCGGTCACTTCCTTGATCAGCTTGACGCACGGCGGGATGGGGATCTCAACATCCTCGCTGTCGACCTCGCATTCGAGGCTCGCTTTATCGTCCCAGAAATCATAGACGTCCAACTCATAGGTCAGCCCCGCATACTCGAAGATATGCCTGTCCTTCTCGATGATGATCGTGTGGCGTTTCTTATGCTCGAGCAACTCGCAGTATTCGTCCGCAGAGATCTCGCGCTCATATTCACGGCGCGTCATGTCCGAGATGCGTTCCTTGTAGGTGTAGATATAGGTGGTCACACCACCCTCGACGACGCGGCGGATACGCCCGCCGATGAAGTCGCCCTTGGAGTGCAGATAGGTCTGGGAGATGTGCCGGACGCGGTAGCCGGGCATCTTCCTCAGTTCCTCGAGGTCGGGGTACTCGATCAGATAGCGTCGCTCGATCTCGAGGGGCGCCTTGTTGATATCAAATGTTTCCATGTTCATTTCCTTTCAGATGGATAACGACCAGCTCGCGCGGATTGAAAAACCGCGGACAGACGACGGTATTCGCACAGCCTGCGGACACGATCAGCCGCCCGTTGAAGAACCTTCCGTGAGCGTATTTGCCGAAAAGTCCCTGACCGGGGACAAAGAAGCCCATCCCCTTCTTCCCGATGCGGATCTGACCGCCGTGGGTGTGACCCGAGAGGGTGAGGGCGATGTCGGAATCGGTGAGGTTCTCGACATAGAACTGCGGATTGTGACACAGCAGGAGCTTCATGCCCTTTTTTGCTTTATAGTCCTCAATAAAATCCTCATAGTCCCATGTGGAGATCCCGCCGAGCAGAATGCGACAGCCCTTGTACCCGATCTCAGTCGACGCGTTATCCAGCAGGGTGATACCGCAGTCCTCAAGGAACAGATAATCGACGTCCAGGAGCTTCTGCTCATGGTTGCCGAGGCTCAGGTACACGGGCGCGATCTTTGCCGCCTGCATCAGAAACTCATACGCGTTCTCGGTTTTTGCCTTCTTCTTATCGCTCTGGAGCTTTGTCAACAGGTAGTTGGTGTAGTGGATGATGTTGATGATCAGACGCTTGATCGGCTTATGCTCAAAGTCGTACTGCGGACGATTGTCATAGCGCTCAAAGGTATCGCCCGTGACGACGATGAAATCGGGCTTTGACCGCCTGAGCATCCGCAGAATATCGCCCGACTCGCGCTCGTGCAGATCGGACACATGCGCGATCGTCAGCGCCTCGGGTACGGCATATTCGGTTTTGACGGTATATTCGGTCAGAACTGCCTTGCTCATGGTTCGCTCCTTTTAGCATTTATTACAGTATAACGCATATTGCAAAAGATTTCAACCGCCGATCATCGACAAAGAAAAATCAGCTCTTGCTTCTTTCGACAAAAGCTGTTATGATGTTGGCATGAAAAAGATGATCATATTACTGCTCGCGATCGCGCTGATTCCCTTCTCGGCGGGCTGTACCGGCTCACAACAGAATCATGACGGCATATCCGTCGCCACCCGCGACGAGATCGCAGCCGAAGCGCAGAAGCCGACAGAAATGACGGCTCAGATCCTGCGCTTTGAGATCATTCCCCAGCTTCCCGAGCTGCCGACCGGGTGCGAGATCACGTCGCTTGCGATGGCGCTCCGCTACAACGGTATCCCCGCAGACAAGTGTGACCTCGCCGACAATTACCTCAAAAAGGGCGAGATCGACGAGACTGATTTTCGCGAGGCGTTCATCGGCGACCCGCGCGATGAAGACGCCTACGGCTGCTATGCGCCGGTCATCGTCGACGCGGCGAACCGCTATCTGTCAGAAAACGGCTATTCACTCAGGGCGGTCGATCTCAGCGATACGGCGTTTGCCGATCTTCTCCGTTACATCGACCGTGAGATCCCGGTGATCTTCTGGGCGACGCAGGATATGCGTGAGGGTCGCGTCACCGAAACATGGGAGATCAACGGCGAGGAACTCGACTGGATCTTCCCCGAGCATTGTATGGTGTTGATCGGCTACAGCGATGACAGTATCCGTGTTGCCGACCCGCTGACAGGAAAGGTCAAGACCTATGACCGCAAACGAACCGAGACGGCGTATGACATGCTCACGCGACAGGCGATCATTTTGCAATAACAGCGGTCAAGGGCTGTTGACATTGTCGATTTCGGTCGCTATAATAGAGTTGTTCATCGGAGGTTATATAACCGAAATCAATAGATCGTTGAGTTATTGAGCCGGATAAGATGGCGGGTTGAAACGCCCGCTGCTTATCCGGCTTTTTCAGAGGTATGAAATATATGGAAAGCACGAAAAATTTCACACAAGGCAAGCTGCTCGCCCCGCTGATCAGGTTCGCCCTGCCGGTACTGCTCGCGCTGTTTTTGCAGGCGATGTACGGCGCGGTCGATCTGATCGTCGTCGGACAGTTCGGCACGGCGGCAGATGTCTCGGCGGTTTCGACCGGCTCCCAGATGATGATGACCTACACGGGACTGGTATCCTCGTTCGCGATGGGCGCGACCATCCTGCTGGGTCACCAGATCGGAAGCGGCGACGGCGAGAAAGGCTGCAAAACCATCGGCGCCTGTATCATCCTGTTCGCTATCATCGGCGTCGTGCTCTCGGCGATCGCGATCATATTCGCCGCTGACTTTGCGACCCTCATGCAGGCTCCTCCCGAGGCATTCAAGCTCACCGCGAGCTACACGCGCATCTGCGGCGCGGGACTGATCATCATCATCGCCTACAACCTGATCGGTTCGGTGTTCCGCGGGATCGGCGACTCCACCACTCCCCTGATCACCGTGGCGATCGCCTGTGCGTTCAACGTCGTCGGCGATCTGCTGTTTGTCGCAGTCTTCGGCATGGGAACGCGAGGCGCCGCGCTCGCGACCGTGATCGCACAGGGGTTGAGCGTCGTCCTCTCACTGGTCATCATCCGCAGGAAGAAGCTGCCGTTCCGTTTCTCGAGAAAAGACATCGTATGGGACAAGGAAATTGTCAAACGCGTAACCCGACTCGGCTTGCCGCTGGCGTTTCAGGATCTTCTGGTCGGCGCGTCGTTTCTGGTCATCCAGGCGATCGTCAACTCACTCGGGCTGATTCCCTCGGCGGGTGTGGGCGTTGCCGAGAAGGTCTGTGCCTTCATCATGCTGGTTCCCGCGGCATTCATGCAAAGCGTCTCCGCGTTCGTCGCTCAGAACGTCGGCGCCAAACGCTATGACCGCGCCACAAAGGCGCTGTGGTACGCGATCGGAGTGTCGCTGTGCTTCGGTGTGTTGATGTTCCTGTTGAGCTTCTTCCGCGGCGATCTGCTCGCGGGGATCTTCTCCGCCGACGGCGAGGTCATCACCGCCGCCGCGGATTACCTCAAGGCTTACGCCATCGACTGTCTTTTGACCGCGTTCCTCTTCTGCTTCATCGGCTACTACAACGGACTCGGTATGACCGGATTCGCGATGGCACAGAGCATCATCGGCGCGTTCGGCGTGAGGATCCCGGTGTCCTACTTCATGAGCCGAATCGTCCCCGTGTCGCTGTTCCACATCGGACTCGCGACCCCCTGCTCCACCGTCCTCCAAATCATCCTATGCCTGTGCGGGCTGATCTATGTGCGCAAGCGGTATCTCAAGAGGCAACAGGACAAATCAACAGGCAATTAAATTTCTAATATCGAATAATGGTAAGCATAATAAAGGGCTGTCGTCTGACAGCCCTTTCGTGTTATTCCGATGTATCATAGACGATCAGCAGCGTGCCGTCCTTGACCGAGATCTCGGACGCTTTTCCGATGAACGCGTTGCCGCAGCCGAGCGTTGAAGCTCCGTTTAAGGTGATGTCACTGACCTCATAGGACAGCCCCGTGATGCTCACGCCCCTTGCACAGCCGCCGAGCGGGAATACCGAGATCCTGCCGCCCTCCCTTATGGGAAATCGGGATGAAGCATTATGGATCACCGTGAACGAGCTGTCATTTCCGCAGAAAACAGCCTGTCCGCCCGCGAGAGCGATCCGCTCCGCGACGGCGATATTACCCAGCGTATGGTCGAGCTTCCCGCCCACCGCGCCGTAGACGATGAACTCGGTATAGCCTTTTTCAAGCCCCACCACAGCCGCATGCTCGAGGTCGGTATCGTCCTTGCGGACATTCAGACGGATAAGGTTCGGGACATCGGGTATATCTCCCAGTGAGTCGAAGTCACCGACCGTCAGATCGGGTTCTATCCCCAGTGACAGAGCAGTTTGGTAGCCCCTATCCGCGGCGATCACATAGTCGTCGGGACAGAGCTTTTCGGGGATATTGCTTACTTCGAGCGCTCCGAAAATGATACAGCGCGGCATCACTTCGCCTGCTTTTTCAGAATGGATTTGCTGACGAAGTACATCACCAGCACCGCAGCGAGTGCAACGCCGAAGATCGTGCCTACGACCGGCAGATTGACATTTGAGATGCCAGTGATGTCGAATTCACCGGTCTCGGGATTCTGCAGCTTGGTGAATACCATTGCGACGATCGCCGCCGCCGAGATCAGCATTAACAGTCCCGATACCGCCGTCATCGCGACGACTGCTTTCGGAGTGTCGGACTTCTTCATCATCGACAGCGAGGGGGTTCTGAAATTCAGCGTTGAGCCGAGATAGATCGCCGCAACGCAGGTGATAATGGTCTCGGGCAGCATGTAGGTCGCGTTGTAGATCAGCGAATAGATGAGCGCGTCGGCGGTCGGGATCGAGAGTCCCGCCCAAACCGTGGCGCCGGAGATCACATGGAATACATAGCGCATCACACACACCAGAAGCGCCGCATAGGTCAGCGATGCCGCCTGATTTTCGCGTTTGTTAAACAATCCGCTGAGAGAGGTGGTCGCGAACGCCAGCACATAGTCGAGCATGATGATCGCGATCGCAGCTACCGCCGAGGTCGCGTAGGACACCGCGTCGAGTCCGAGCAGCATCTGGATGATGCCGTAGGTCGCGCCCGCGAGCAAGCCCCAGCCGAAGCCATAGCGATAGGCAACGATGATGAGCGGCAGCATGGACGCAAAGGTGATACTTCCGCCGTAGGGAAGCTTCGCGATCGCAACGACGCTGAGGATCGTGGCGAGCGCCAGCATCAGTCCGCTTTCGGCAAGCTTCTGTGAGAGTTTTACTTTTTTCATAAAAACACCTTCCTTGACAATAGACTCAAATTGCAGTCACGTTCTGTTCACCGCTTTTGAGCCGTTTAATATAATCGATGCCCTCAGAACCCGAACATCGGGCGGTACACGCTATCTTCTGAGGGCATCTTACACCAACGGTCTCCCGGTTGGTATCGTCAAAAAAGCACCACACAATCGTATGGCGCTCTGTCATGCTCCCTACGACGGCATTATCCGTATCAGGTTCAGGCTCAGCCCAAGGCTCGCCCTGAGGGTCAAGGAAACATCCATCCTACTCTCAGCCGACTTTCGCGTCAGCACCCCTGTGGTGTTTTTTCAATTCCATAGTACAACGACCGACAGTAATTGTCAAGACAATAACAACTATATTGTTGAAAAATGACGATTTCTTTGTCGGCTTGCCCCTATCCTTTCACCGTATGAAAAAATTTTCCTTTTTTACTTGCATTTTTTAAAAGAATGTGGTAATATATTAATTACGGCAATACGCCGCACGCTTTTGCGCCGGTAGCTCAGCCTTTAGGGTGATAAGCTCAAAG
>JAFSRK010000130.1 GCA_017446165.1 Ruminococcus sp. | reverse complement strand
GTACAACGGCGGTGATGGAGGAAGCCGAGGCTCTCTTCATCGCGTCTATCATGATCAAAAGCTCCATCAGGTTGTCGTTGACGGGCGAGCAGGTCGACTGAACGATGAAGCAGTCGGAGCCGCGGACGGATTCGTGGAGCGATACCGCGATCTCACCGTCGGAGAAGGTGGCGCAGTCGCTTTTACCCAGCGGGATACCTAAGCATTCCGCAATGCCCTGTGCAACAGGCTTGTTGGAGTTGAGTGTAAAAATTTTAATGTCCTTACCGTGTGAATTCATTGTGTGTCCCCCTATTAATGAATTGTGAGTTTTATGTAAACCTTGCGGTTTGGATTCTATTTCGGAGAACGGAGAATGGAGAACGGTTAGCAGTGAGTGTATCTCGCTCTGCTCGGTCAATGAAAAACAGGAATCAAAACGCGAAGCGTTTCCCACAACCGTTATCCGTTATCCCTTATCTGTTATCCCTTAACAGTAACCTTTTGCCACAGCGATGTCGTTCAGTTCAGCAAGCTGAGCGGGATCATTCGCGCCGAGTACGGTGTCGGCGGATTTCGCCGTGAAGGCGCCGACCTTCTTGCCTGCTTTGAGGAGCAGATCCAGCGCGTCGGGCAAATAATATTCTTTTGCGGAATTATTCGCGGTAATGTCGTTGAGAACCGAGAGCAGATCCGCGGTGTCGAACCAGTAGCCGCCTGAGTTGACCTCTTTGATCTTGAGGGTCTCTTCGTCAGCCTCCTTGTGTTCAACGATACTGTTCAGCGAGCCGTCCTTGTTGCGGACGATCCTGCCGTAGCCGGTCGGGTCGTCGAGCATCGCCGAGATGACCGTCGCCGAGCAATCCTGCTTGTCGTGCTGGCTGAGCGCGTCGCGGATGGTTTCGGTGTCCATGAACGGAGCGTCGCCGCAGAGGATGACGACGTCGCCGCCCTCTCTTCTGAGGAATTCCTCCGCCATCATGACGGCGTGGCCGGTGCCGAGCCGCTCGGACTGATACACGGTGCCGACCTCAAAGGGCAGACCTTTTAAATACTCCTCTGTGATCTCTTTCTTGTAGCCCGTTACCACACAGATGTCGTCGATTCCCGCTTCTTTCACGGCGTCGATGACCCAGCGCAGCATCGGCTTTCCGAGAACCTCGTTCATCGGCTTCGGAATGTCGGATTTCATTCGTTTACCCTCGCCGCCGGCAAGGATAACAGCGCATTTCTTCATATACTACCTCCCTGAGACACAGATCACGGAAATGTCAGAGGATAAGTCGTGCGACTTTTGTGGGGATTTCCGCACTCTCTGCCGTTACGTCGTGCGCCTTAGGCGCAATAACACTTATCCTTATTATCGCATATATTTGCAAATTTGCAAGGAGAAATAACAAAATAATTACAATTCGTTCATTTTTCATAAAATCCCTTTCAAAAGGGTTAAAAAAATTTCTTTCTTTTATAACTATTTTTCTAATAAGATATGGAAATTCACGGCAGGTTTTGCTATAATTCATTTGTATATGTATGTTGTCCCGTTATGATTGGAAATGATTGGTAAATCCGACCGGTTTTCATTGTATCGGCGCGGCAGATACTATAACAATTTTTAGGAGGAGATTCCAATGAGCAAGAAGTATGTATACCTTTTTACCGAAGGTAACGCTGACATGAGAGAACTTCTCGGCGGTAAGGGCGCGAACCTCGCTGAGATGACCAACATCGGTCTGCCGGTTCCTCAGGGCTTCACAATCACCACAGAGGCTTGTACCCAGTATTATGAGGACGGCCGTCAGATCAATCCCGAGATCCAGGCGCAGATCAACGAGTATATCGGCAAGATGGAAGAGATCACCGGCAAGAAGTTCGGTGATAAGGAGAACCCGCTTCTCGTATCCGTCCGTTCCGGCGCTCGCGCTTCCATGCCCGGTATGATGGATACCATCCTCAACCTCGGTCTGAACGAAGAGGTTGTCGAGACCATCGCTGAGCAGAGCGGCAACCCCCGCTGGGCTTATGACTGCTACAGAAGATTTATCCAGATGTATTCCGACGTCGTTATGGAGGTCGGTAAGAAGTATTTTGAAGAGCTGATCGACGAGATGAAGGCTGACCGCGGCGTCAAGCAGGATGTCGAGCTGACCGCCGACGATCTCAAGGAACTCGCTGAGAAGTTCAAGGCTGAGTACAAAGAGAAGATCGGCGAGGACTTCCCGTCCGATCCTAAGGAACAGCTCATGGG
>JAFSRK010000129.1 GCA_017446165.1 Ruminococcus sp. | reverse complement strand
TCCTTTGCCTCATCCAAAAGGTCCTCCGGCTCGTCAAAGCCGATGACCTCCGCGTCGGGCTTGGCTTTCCCGATCGACAGCTCCAGCATCTGTAATGCCAGCGGTTCGTCGTCAACGCATAAGATTCTCACGATTCTGTTCCTCCTTTGGGAGCGTGACCGTCGCGACGGTCCCCTCTCCTATCACACTGACTATATTGACCTGTCCGCCGACCATGTCGTGCAGGCGGCGCTTGACGTTTTCCATTCCGACATGTGAACGCCCGTCATCCTTGACCTCATTCACATCGAAGCCCTTGCCGTTGTCCGCGACGATCACCTGATAGCTGTCCTCGGTCTCGCGGGTCGAGATCGTGAGCGTACCGCCGCCGCGCTTCTTGCTGATACCGTGCTTGACGGCATTCTCGGCGAGCGGCTGGATGGTCAGCTGCGGGATAACGAAGTCCTCGGTTTGAATATCATACTCGATGTTCAGCTTCTTGCCGAAGCGGAGCTTCTCGATGTACAGATACTTTTTCAGATGCTCCAGCTCCTGAGAGAAAGGCACGGGCTTGTTCTGCTTCAAGGAATCCATGTTTCCTCTCAGGTAATCCGCAAAGGTGACCGTCGCCTCCTGAGCGGTCTCGGGGTCGATGGTACACATCATCGCGATGGAGCTGAGAGAATTATACAGGAAATGCGGCTGGATCTGGGAGACCATGATCTTGACGCGCGATTCATACAGCTCGCGCTGCATCTGCTGGTAGTGCAGGACGGTTTTGTACTGACGCCTCAGGTCGACGAGCAGGTTCGCGATCTGATAGAGAAGCGTCAACCCCACGCCGAATTCGAAGGTGTTGAAATCCGAGAAGCCGAGGTAGCTGTTGAGCGTGTCGTACAGCAGCGTCAGCGCCAGCGGGATCAGGGTGAAGATCGCGAGCCTTGCGTTGGGATTGATCTTCCGCTCGAGGAACAGACAGACCGTCATCAACGCGGCGCAGGTAACGAAAAGTCCCTGTGCATGCGGGGTGCTTGCGTAGAGATCGCTAAC
Source organism: Ruminococcus sp. (assembly GCA_017446165.1). GTDB lineage: Bacteria > Bacillota > Clostridia > Oscillospirales > Acutalibacteraceae > Ruminococcoides. The sequence goes on along the minus strand of JAFSRK010000129.1, from coordinate 2,615 downwards.
ACCCGTCACGTTGAAGACAAACAGCACGATGACCATCAGAACAAAAATGAACAGCGCGATATTGCCGATGACGATGTGCTTTTTTTCCACGCACAAAACGCGGATGAAAATCAGCACACAGACGGCGAACAGGTGCCGCGTGAACTCACAGATCGACATACACAGCACCGGGTCGTCGATCCACAGCGGCAGGTAGGTATACATCGCGCGTGACAAGAGATACACGCCCGTAAAGAAGCACAACAGCGAGAACGCCAGATACCGCACGTTGATGCCGCCGAGCAGCGATCCCGCAAGCGGAAAGGCGATCAATCCGAAGAAACAGACGAGGATACAGAACAGGATCGCGGGGAGCTTTCGCTCGAGCATCTGTTCATACAGTCCCGTCGCATCGCTGACATAAAGCTCAAAGAAGTCCGAGAGGTCGACGTCCGACAACATCTGATAAGGATAGGTCAGGGTGATCATGACCTCCTCCTCATTCGAGCCTACATCTTCAAAGAGAAACGTGCCGACAAAGAAGTCGATGTTGCTGCCGGGGGTGTTGCGGTGAAGCGAAGAGTCATCCTCGCGGAAGTTCGAGTGGTCGATGCCGGGCGTCTGGATACGGTACCACATATTCTTGCTGATAACGATCAGACAGCTCTCGTTCATGTACATCGGACGCGACAGCGTGCCCTTGATGGTGACGGTCTTGAACTGCTCGTGAAGCATCTCGTTCGGGATCGTCTTCTTCCACTCGCCGCCGTCGACCGAGTATTCGCCGTCGATATAGACAGGATAGGATTCGTAGTATTTCTCGCGCCCGCCCGAGACCGCTGTGATCACGATCAGCGAGACAAAGGACACCAGCACGACCGCCAGCGCGATCCAGATGATCAGCGTGCGCCTGACCGAAGCCTTCACACCGTCACTCCTCTCAAAAAACTGCTTCTATTATATATCACCGCCGAATCGGTGTCAACGGATGAAATACCGGTCGTGCGCAACTTACCGCCGGTTATCGGCAACTTACCCGATCCCCTGTTCCCTTTTTTGAGAGAATATGCTACACTGATACCATATCGGAGGTGGACCCATGTTTAAAATCACCATAGAACAGATTCCCCGCGACCGCGAGGAGGAGATCGTCGTGCGCTGTCATGAACTCAGTGACGAGGTCAGCGCCGTGATCAACAGTCTCAGGCGCAGCGATACCGTCCTGCTCGGGACAAAGAACGGAGAGACCTTTCGCGTCCCGCTGAGGGACGTCTACTACATCGAATCGGTCGATAACAAAACCTTCCTCTGTCTGGAGAAAAACGTCTATGAAACCCGCAAGAAGCTCTATGAGCTGGAGGAGCTGACCCTCGGGACAAAGCTCTTTCGCTGTTCCAAGGCGATGATCCTCAACATCGGCAAGATCCGCTCGGTATCCGCCTCGGTCAACGGACGGTTCGAAGCGAAGCTGTTAAACGGCGAGACGGTCATCATCTCGCGCCAGTATGTACCGGCTCTCAAAGAGAAGCTGGGGATGTGAGGTGTACTATGAAAGATACGATCAAAATGGCGATCAGCCACTTTTTCATCATCACCGTGTGCGTCACGGCGGCGATTGGATTCTCGAATCTCATCGCAGGCAACACCGAGGGATATCCTCAGGAATTCCCCCTGCATCTGCTGCTGATCGGCGCGACCTCTGCGCTGCCGTCGCTCCTGTTCTATTTTCGGAAGGAGCCGTCCCGCAAGCAGTTTCTCCTCAGGGTCATTCTCCATTTTCTCTGCATCATCACGATCGTGATGGGAGAAGGATACCTGCTCAAATGGTATGGCAGCTTTGCCGAAGCTGCGATCATCGCGGGCATCGTGATCGCGGTCTACATCGCCGTGTGGCTCATCACCATGCATTCGAACAACAAAGCCGAGCAGGGCATCAACGAGGCGCTGAAGAACTTCAACAACGACGAAGCAGAGGAAACAGACTCCGTGTAGGGACAACCGCTAACAATGGACAATGGAGAATTGACAACGGGGAACCCAACCGAGGGTATACCTGCTTAGGAACGCCCCTACGGATTTATCTCCTTACTCCTAACTCCATCCGTCTGCAACTTACCCCTCAAAAAACGCAGGTCACCGCTCACCCTCTTCACTTTTCGAAAGAAATCTATTATGGTAGACAGGACCCCACAGGAGGACATACCATGAACATTATTGAAGTAGAGCATCTGGTAAAAAACTATAAAGACGTCGAGGCGGTGCGCGACATCAGCTTCGCGGTCGAGGAAGGCTCCTTCTTCGCCTTTCTCGGCGTCAACGGAGCCGGCAAGTCCACCACCATCAACATCCTCTGTACCGTCCTCGACAAAACGTCGGGCAAGGTCACGATCGGCGGATATGATCTTGACCGCGAGCGCGAGAAGATCAAGAGCCTCATCGGCATCGTGTTCCAGAACTCGGTGCTGGACAAGCAGCTCACCGTCAGGGAGAACCTCACCTCACGCGCGTCCTACTACGGACTCTCTAAAAACGAGATCAAAGAACGCCTGTCGGAGCTTTCCGACACCTTTGACCTGGGCGACGTCATGAACCGCAGATACGCATCGCTCAGCGGCGGTCAGCGCAGACGCGTCGAC
>JAFSRK010000128.1 GCA_017446165.1 Ruminococcus sp. | reverse complement strand
CATCGTGGACACGCCGCCCGACGCGGTGATATTCATGTTGTATTTCTCAGACAGCTCGCGGTACAGCTCACGGTTCGTGCCCTGCATCGCGCCGTCCTTTGAGATGTCGGTGCAGATGACGGTGGAAACGCCGATCTCCTGCATCTTTTTGAAAAAGTCGTCGGCGGTGACGGAGGACTTCTCGAGCCAGCCCTTCACGGCGATACAGCCGTCCTTGATATCCGCGCCGACGGCGATGCGCTCGCCGTACTTTTCGACAGCCGCTTTGAGGAAGGCTTCGTCCTCGACCGCCGCCGTTCCGAGGATCACGCGGTCGATGCCCGCACCGAGGTACTTGTCCACGACCTCCATGCTGCGGATGCCGCCGCCGATCTCACAGAACAGGCGCGCCTGTTTTTTTATTTCCAATACCGTTTCAAAGTTAGGCGTGCTGCCCGACTTCGCGCCCTCCAGGTCGACGATATGGATCGCCGTCGCGCCGCAGGACTTGAAGTCCAGCGCGATCTCGGCGGGATGATCGCTGTAGACGGTCATCTGAGCGTAGTCGCCTTTAAAGAGGCGGACCGCCTTGCCGCCAAAAAGATCAATTGCAGGGAATAGAATCATAATGGTTCTCCTTAGAATTAGGAATTAGAAATGAGGAATGAGGAATTTCGGGAAACGCTGACGCGTTTTAGATTAATATATCAAAATCGGGTGCGGGCAGCGCCCTCCATACATTCCTAATTCCTAACTCCTAAATGTTTTCAATTTCACAAAACGCCTTCAGGATCTTCAACCCGACCTCGCCGCTTTTCTCGGGGTGGAACTGGCATCCGTAGACGTTGCCGCTCTCGACCGAGGCGGTCAGCTCTGCGCTGTACTCGGCGGTTGCGGTGGTGGATGCTTCACAGTCGGCGGCGTAGTAGCTGTGGACAAAGTAGACGCAGTCGCCGTCAGCGAGATACTTATACAATGCGCTCGGCTTCTTCATGATCAGTGCGTTCCAGCCGATGTGCGGGATCTTCAGCTCAGGGTCGATGACCTCGGCGATCGGGCGCACCGAGCCGTGGATCAGCCCGAGTCCCTCATGCTCGCCGTACTCATAGCTTTTGTCGAACAACAGCTGCATGCCGAGACAAATGCCCATCAGGGGCTTTCCCTGTGCGGCTTCACGACGGACAACATCCGCCATGCCGGAATCGGCGAGCTTCTTTGCGGCGTCGCCGAACGCGCCCACGCCCGGCAGGATCAGCCTGTCGGCGGAACGGATGACGGCGGGATCGGAGGTGACCACCGCCTCCTGACCGATCGCGGCAAAGGAGCTTTTCAGCGAGAAAAGGTTGCCCACGCCGTAGTCGATGATCGCGATCATCACAGCACCCCTTTCGTAGAGGGGATCTCGTCCTTGAAGCGTTCTTCGATCGCGACCGCCTGCTTTAAGGTGCGAGCGACGGACTTGAACGTTCCCTCGATGATGTGGTGGCTGTTCTTGCCCTCGAGCTGTTTTAAGTGCAAAGTCATGTTCGCGTTGCGGACGAAGCCGAGGAAGAATTCCTCTGTCAGCTCGGTGTCAAAGGTACCGACCTTCTGAGTCGGGATATGCAGATCATAGTTCAGATGCGCCCTGCCCGAGATATCGACAGCGGTCAGGATGAGCGACTCGTCCATCGGAAGGATGAAGCTGCCGTAGCGCGTGATGCCGCGCTTGTCGCCGAGCGCCTGCTCGAACGCCTGACCCAGCGCGATGCCGATATCCTCGACGGAATGATGATCGTCGACATAGATATCGCCGTCACAGACAAGGTCGAGGTCGAACCGTCCGTGGCGGGCAAACAGGGTCAGCATATGATCGAGGAACCCTACGCCGCTTTGGATATTGCTCTTGCCTGTGCCGTCGAGGTACAGGGTCAGTCTGATGTCTGTTTCGTTGGTTTTTCGGTTGATTTGAGCAGATCTCATGGCGTTCCTCCGAGGATGTCTTTGATGTGTTTGAGCAGGATATCGAGCTGCTCGCGGGTGCCGACGGTGATGCGGTTATAATCACGGATGCGGTCGAGCGTGAAGTGACGGATCAGCACGCCGCGTTCCTTTAAATCAAGATAAAGCTGCCCGCCGTCGAGGTCGGGGTGCTTTGCAAACACGAAAGTCGTGGATGAATCGGTGGTGATGAAACCGAGGTGACTCAGCTCGTCGGTCAGATAGGCGCGGTTTTCCATGATCTCGGCGCAGTTATGACGGAAATACTCGTCGTCGGTCAGCGCGCCGAGTCCCGCCGCCTGAGTGACGGAGTTGACGTTATAGGGGTTGGTGGAATATTTCACGGTGTTCAGATCACGGATCACCTCGGCACAGGCAAGCGCCATGCCGAGGCGACCGCCCGCGAGGGAGCGGGACTTCGAGAACGTCTGGGTAACGATCAGGTTGTCGTACTTTGTGATCAGCGATACCGCGCTCTCTGCCCCGAAGTCGACGTAGGCTTCATCCACCACGACGATGTTGTCGGGGTTGGAAATGACGATCCGCTCGATCTCCGAGAGCGGCAGGGCGATGCCTGTCGGGGCGTTCGGATTCGCGATAAAGACGGTCTTGTTCACACCGCAGTAATCGTCGACGTCCACAGTGAAATCATCCCTGAGCGGGATCTCCCGATACGGCAGGTTGTTGATCTGAGCGAACACGGGATAGAAGCCGTAGGTGATATCGGGAAAAACGGCGGGATGCGCGTCGTCACAGAACGCCATGAACGCAAAGTTCAGCGCCTCGTCCGAGCCGTTGGTAAACAGGATATTTTCCTTTTCGATACCGTATAACGCCGCGAGCTTTTCGGTCAACGCGGTGCAGTCGGGATCACAGTATAATTGCAGGCTCTCAGCCGCCTTCGCCGCGTATTCACGCGCGAGCGGAGAGGGGCTGTAGGGACTCTCATTGGTATTGAGCTTGACGAACCGGCGGTTCTTCGGCTGTTCGCCGGGGGTGTAGGGCGTCAGATGACGGTATTTCTCAGAGAAAAAGCGGCTCATCACTCTTCCTCCAAGCGGATGACCGCGGACTTCGCGTGACCGGTCAGCCCCTCTTTTTTCGCGAATGCCGCGACGTCATAGGCGACCTTCTTCAGCGCGTCGGCGGTGAAATAGGTGTACTGGGTCTTCTTGACGAAGTCGTCGACACTCAGGGGGCTTGAGAACTTCGCCGTACCCGAGGTGGGCAGGGTGTGGTTCGGACCCGCGAAGTAATCGCCGAGCGCCTCGGGACAGTTGCGTCCCATGAAAATCGAGCCTGCGTGGCGGATCTTGTCGAGGTAGTCGAAGGGGTTGTCCACACACAGCTCCAGATGCTCGGGAGCGATCTCGTTCGCGATGTCGATCACGACGTCGAGGCTGTCGGCGACGATGATCTTGCCGTTGTTGTCGATGGATGCGCGCGCGATCTCGGCGCGGTCGAGCAGCGGGATCTGACGCTCCAGCTCCGCGCTGACGGCTTCGGCGAGCGCCTCACTGTCGGTGACCAGCACCGCGGAGGCGAGCTTGTCATGCTCCGCCTGGGACAGCAGATCGGCGGCGGCGTACTTCGGGTTGGTCCTGCCGTCCGCGACGATCAGGATCTCGCTGGGACCGGCGATCATGTCGATGGACACCTGTCCGAACACCTGCTTCTTCGCCTCGGCAACAAAGGCATTGCCGGGACCGACGATCTTGTCGACCTTCGGGACGGACTCGGTACCGTAGGCAAGCGCGGCGATCGCCTGAGCGCCGCCTACCTTAAAGATCCTGTCAACTCCGGCTACGGATGCCGCCGCGAGGATAGCGGGATTCACCTTGCCGTCCGCTGAGGGCGGGGTCACCATCACGACCTCGCGCACGCCCGCGATCTTCGCGGGGATCGCGTCCATCAGGACGGTGGAGGGATAAGCCGCTGTGCCGCCGGGACCATAGAGTCCCGCACGGTCGACGGGGATGATCTTCTGACCCATCACGACGCCGTCGGTGTCGTTGATGATGAAGCTCTGACGCTTCTGCGCCTCGTGGAATTTGCGGATGTTCTTCGCCGCTTTTTCGAGGATCGCGATGAACTCCGGCTCGACGGCATTCACCGCCTCGGCGATCTCGTCGGGTGTGACCTGCATCGCGGAAAGCTCTGCCTTGTCAAAGCGCGCGGTGTATTCAAAAAGAGCCTTGTCGCCGTTTTTCCTGACGTTCGCGATAATATCGGCGACGATGTCCTCCACCGAGGAGGTCGGCTCAAAGCGGGCAAAGATCTCGTCGTTGCTCACTTCGTTGTAGTTGAGTATCTTAATCATTCTTTATCTCCTGTACCAGCTTGTCGATCTGCTCGCCCTTGAACTTGTAGCTTGACTTGTTCGCGATCAGGCGGGCTGAGATCGGAACGATGGTTTCTATCACTTCGAGGTTGTTTTCTTTAAGGGTGGTGCCGGTCTCGACGATATCGACGATGACGTCGGTCAGCCCGAGGATCGGGGCGATCTCGATGGAGCCGTTGAGGTGGACGATGTCGATGTCCCTGCCCTTGGAGGCATAGTGATCGGCGGCGATCTTCGAGAACTTGGTCGCGACGCGCAGGGTACGGCGGCTGTCGTCCGTGAAGCCCTTCGGCGCGGCGACTGCCATGCGGCACTTGCCGAGGTCGAGATCGTGCAGCTCATAGATATCGGGTTCATACTCGAGCAGGATGTCCTTGCCCGCGACGCCGATGTCGGCGGCTCCGCGCTCGACGTAGATCGCAACGTCGCTCGGCTTGACCCAGAAATAGCGCACGCCTGCGTCGGGATTCTCAAAAATCAGCTTGCGGTTGTTCTCGCGGATGGACGGACATTCATAGCCCGCCTTCTCGAACATGCTGTAGACCTTCTCACCGAGCCTGCCCTTCGGCAGCGCGACGTTGAGCATCCCGTCCTGAGGGATATCGGCAACAGGGGCGACGTCGATGCGCTCGAGCATATCGAGGTAGACGGCGAAGCCGACCGCCTTGGATCTGCGCTTCATGCGGGTCATCAGCTTGTCATAACGACCGCCCGAAAGCACGCTGTCGGGAACGCCGCTGAGAAAGCCCTTGAAGATCAGACCGTTATAGTAGCTGCGGTCGCTGACGACGGAAAAGTCGATGCGGATCTTCTGTTTGAGCTCGCTGTTATCAAAGAGCGCGATCGCTTCAAAAAGCTCGGTGTAGGCGGCTTTGCAGTCAAGGCTGTCACACAGCGACTCAAGCTGCTTTAGACGGCTGTCGGTCAGCCCCGCGAGCGTCAGCAGGGCGATCAGGGGATCCGCTTTCTCTTCCTCGATCTCGTTTTCCTCACAGATCGAGAGGATACCGTGGACGTTCTTTTCGCTTACGCATTTGACCAGCTCGTCCTGCACCCGATGACTGTCGGTGACATGATCCAGCGCGGCGTTCAGAATATCGAGGCTGGACACATCCAGCACGAAGTTGCCGCCGATGAGGCTCAGGCTCTCGGCGGCGAGCCGCAGACACTCGCCGACCTGACGATTGTCAACGTCGCCGATGCACTCGACGCCCGACTGCATGATCTCCTTGAAAGCATTGGTGCCTTTCGAAACGCGGTAAACGTTCTCGTTATAATAGAGCTTCTTGGTTTCGCCGTCCGTATGGTTCTTGATGATCGAGAGGGTGACGTCGGGCTTTAATGCCTTGAGCTTTCCGCCGTTGTCCGTGAAGGTGATGACCCTGTCGGACACGAGGAAATCCTTGTTGCGGCTGTAGAGGTCATAGTCCTCGAACTTGCTCATGCGGTAGGGCATGTAGCCGTTTCTGCTGTATAGGTCGCGCAGGGCGAACGTGAGGCGCTCGCTCACGCTCAGCACGCTGTCGTTGATAATCATGCCTTATCCTCCTTCATGCGGTCGATCACCGCGCGATAGCCGCCCGCGCCGTAGTTCAGACAACGGCTGACGCGGCTGATGGTGGCTGTGGAAACGCCGATGCGCTCGGAGATCTTCTGGTAGCTGATGCCCTCATCCACCAAAAAGGCGGTGTCGAGCCGCTGAGCCATATCGGTGATCTCCTTGATCGTGCAGATATCGTCAAAGAAGGCGTAACATTCGTCGCGGTCTTTCAGAGAGAGGATCGCGTCGAACAGCCTGTCGACAGAATCGGATTTGAAATTTCTCATGATATCCTCCAAATCGGTGGGGACACATACACTGCCCCTATCCTTTTTGATGTTACTCTGTTATGTTATCACTTTATCACGATAAAGTCAAGCGCAGACACCGGATTTCATCATCTTGACGATGACGGGGGATGATGTGGAGAGCTTTTTGGGCAGAATATAAGGCGGGCAAGCCCGCCAACAATTAGGAATGTGGAATGTGGAATTAGGAATTAGAAGGCGGGACATCTAACGTCGATGTGATCCGTAGGGTAGCCGACATATATTCCAAAACGCGTCAGCGTTTTCCGTCATTCCTGATTCCTCATTCATAATTCCTCATTAAACGATGACTTCTCCTTCAAACACCGTCGTCGCGGGTCCGGTCATCACGACGGTTTCGTCGGTATAGCGGATGACAAGATCGCCGCCGCGCAGGTGGACGGTGACGTCCTCATCCTTCTTACAATAACCGTTCAGGCATGCCGCCACGACCGTCGCGCACGCGCCGGTGCCGCATGCCCAGGTCTCGCCCGAGCCGCGCTCCCAGACGCGCATCTGTAATGTATGCTCGTCGATCACCCTGACGAACTCGGTGTTCACCCGATCGGGAAACGCGGCATGGTTCTCAAAGGACGGACCTATCTTCTCAAGCTCCAGCGAATCCACATCGTCGACAAAGGTCACACAGTGGGGGTTGCCCATGCTGACAGCGGTCACGTTCCATACCTTGCCGTCGACCTCCAGCGGCTGATCGATGCAGCTCTCTCCGTCAAAGATCATCGGGATATCGGCGGGCTTGATGATCGCCGCGCCCATGTCGACCTTGGCGGAGATCGCCTTGCCGTTCTCAACGGTCAGGTCGATGGTCTTGACGCCGCTGAGGGTGTCGATCGCGACCGTCCGCCTGTCAGCGGGAACGATGCCGTAGTCATAGACGAACTTCGCGACACAGCGGATGCCGTTGCCGCACATCTTGGCTTCACTGCCGTCCTCGTTGAAGATGCGCATCTTCGCGTCGGCGATATCGCTCGGGCAGACGAGGATGATCCCGTCGCCGCCGATTCCGAACCGACGGTCGGAGAGCTTGTGTGACAGCTCGTTGGGATCCTCGATCTCCTGTGTGATCGCGTTGAAATAGATATAGTCGTTGCCGATGCCGTGCATCTTGGTGAATCTCAGTTTTTTCATAGAGGCATCCTCCCTTTTTTCAGATTCATTATACCGATTTGCCGCAGCCTTGTCAACAAATCGCCCGAAGCGTCATATCAACAAATTCTTGACAATAAACTGTTATCGTAATATACTTTTTATGATTAGGTATATGAAAATGAAACGAGGTTTTTGAGATGATTCAAGTACCCGAAATCTTCGCGATCAACGTCTTCAACGACGAGAAAATGCGCGAAAGACTCCCCTTGGAGGCATACGCCGCCTTTCGATCCAGCATCGAGAACGGCACGCCGCTGACCATTGAGATCGCGAACATCGTCGCCGACGCGATGAAGGACTGGGCGATCGAGATGGGCTGCACCCACTACACCCACTGGTTCCAGCCGATGACCGGCATCACCGCCGAAAAGCACGACAGCTTCCTCACCCCGACGGGCGACGGCAAGGTCATCATGGAATTCTCCGGCAAGGAGCTGATCAAGGGCGAGCCTGACGCTTCCTCCTTCCCTAACGGCGGCATCCGCGCCACCTTCGAGGCGCGCGGCTACACCACATGGGACCCCACCTCCTATGCGTTCGTCAAGGACAACACCCTGTGCATTCCCACGGCGTTCATGTCCTACACCGGCGACGTTCTGGACAAGAAGACTCCCCTGCTCCGCTCGATGGACAGGATCAATCACGAGGCGGTGCGTATCCTGCACCTCTTCGGAAAGACCGACGTCACCCGCGTGAACGTCACCGTCGGTCCCGAACAGGAATACTTCCTCATCGACAAGGAGCTATATGACCGCAGAAAAGACCTGAAATATACCGGACGCACCCTGTTCGGCGCACGCTCGCCGAAGGGTCAGCAGCTCGACGACCACTACTTCGGCGCGATCAAAAAGCGCGTCAAGGACTTCATGACGGAGCTTGACGAGGAGCTGTGGAAGCTCGGCATCTACGCGAAGACCGAGCATAACGAGGTCGCGCCCGCCCAGCACGAGCTGGCGCCCATCTTCACCGACGTCAACATCGCCGCCGACCACAACCAGATCACCATGGAGCTGATGAAGCGTCTCGCGATGAAGCACGGCATGGTGTGTCTTCTGCACGAGAAGCCCTTCAAGGGCGTGAACGGCTCGGGCAAGCATAACAACTGGAGCCTGTCGACCAACACCGGCGAGAACCTCTTCAAGCCCGGCAAGCACCCCGAAAACAACCTGCAGTTCCTCCTGTTCCTCGCCGCCGTCATCAAGGCAGTCGACGATCATCAGGATCTTCTCCGTCTGTCCGTCGCGACAGCCGGCAACGACCATCGCTTGGGCGGTGATGAAGCCCCGCCCGCGGTCATCTCGATGTTCCTCGGCGACGACCTTGAGGCGGTCATCGAAGCGATCATCAACCGCGAGGACTACGAGAGTCAGGGCAAGGTGCTGATGAACACCGGCGCCGAGAGCCTGCCGGTCATCCGCAAGGACACCACCGACCGCAACCGCACCTCGCCGTTCGCCTTCACAGGCAACAAGTTCGAGTTCCGCTCCCTCGGCTCGGCGCTGAACATT
>JAFSRK010000127.1 GCA_017446165.1 Ruminococcus sp. | reverse complement strand
TGGTATGATTTTTGCAAACCGTTCTGTCAAACGTATCAGTACAGGTTTACAAAACAAAAGATTATCGGCGGGTATATTGTCGATTTCTATTGTCCCAAAGCCAAGCTTGTTGTTGAGTTAGACGGATCACAGCACTATGAAGAAGAAGCTGAACTCTATGATAAACAGCGAACGGAGTATTTGAATCAGCATGGAATCGAAGTGCTGAGGTACTCAAACAGGGATATTCATACTCGCTTTACGGAAGTATGTCAGGATATCAAGGATCATGTTCTTGATCGCGCTAAAGAATTAGGGGAATAAGGTGGCCGCCTTTGGGCGGCGATACTGCAATCCCTCAGTCGCCTTGACGGCGACAGCTCCCTTTACCAAAGGGAGCCTAAAACAAATGTTCTTGATCGCATTAAAGAATTAGGGGAATAAGGTGGCCGCCTTTGGGCGGCGATACTGCAATCCCTCAGTCGCCTTGACGGCGACAGCTCTCCTTTACCAAAGGGAGCCTGGTGGAGGTAATCTATGAAAAGCTATCGCAAGGAGCTGTGGTTCAGCATCCCGCAGCGCAGAAAGATCATCAACATCACAAACGAGGTGCAGAACGCGATCAACGAGAGCGGGATCAAAGAGGGTCTCGTGCTGGTCAACGCGATGAACATCACCGCATCGGTCTTCATCAACGACGATGAACCGGGTCTGCACCGCGACTATGAGCGCTGGCTCGAGAAGCTCGCGCCCGAGAAGCCCTACAGTCAGTATGACCACAACGGCTTCGAGGACAACGCCGACGCGCACTTAAAGCGCACCGTCATGGGGCGCGAGGTCGTGTGTGCGATCACCGACGGAGCGCTCGACTTCGGCACATGGGAGCAGATCTTCTACTATGAACTCGACGGCAAGCGCAACAAGCACGCGCTGATCAAAATCATCGGAGAATAACAGCTGGTTGGTAGTTATTCGTTGGTAGTCGTTAGTTAATGTAATGCCTGCGGCGCTATCGGGCGACCTACGGTCGCAACCACCAACTACCAACCACCAACTACCAACTGATATGGAGGTATACTATGAGAATCGTTGTACTGGCGGGCGGCATCTCGACCGAACGCGATGTGTCGATCCTCTCGGGATCGAAGATCGCTCAGGCGCTCCGCTCAAAGGGTCATCAGGTCGTCACCATCGACCCCTATATGGGCTACGAACAGCCGCTCGATAACGTCGACAGCCTGTTCGAGAGCAACTATGACTTCACCCACAACGCCGTGATCAAAAAAGAAGCGCCCAACATCGAAGCGGTCAAGAAAAGCCGTAAAGATCAGTCGGGCGTGTACTTCGGTGAGCATGTGCTGGATATCTGCCGCGCGGCGGACATCACCTTCCTCGGACTCCACGGAGGCGAGGGCGAGGACGGCACCATCCAGGCGGCGCTCAAAATGAACGGCATCAAATACACCGGCTCGGATATGCTGGGCGCGGCGATCGCGATGCACAAGGGCGTCACCAAGGGCATCTTCATCAACTCCAACGTCCCGACCGCCAAGAGCCGCCTGTACAAGCGCGACTTCATGGGCAGAGGCTACCTCGACGACTGGAAGTCCTTCCCCTGTGTCGTCAAGCCCTGCTCGGCAGGCTCATCCGTCGGCGTTCAGATCGTGTCCGACCGCGACGGACTGGTCGCGGCGGTAGGCGCGGCGTTCCGCTATGACGACGACGTTCTGGTCGAGGAATATATCAAGGGTCGCGAGTTCTCGGTCGGTATCCTCGGCGGCAAAGCGCTGCCGATCATCGAAATCATCCCGAAAAGCGGATGGTACGACTATGAGAACAAGTATCAGGCAGGCGCGACCGAGGAGATCTGTCCCGCAGACCTCGACGTCGAAACGACTCAGAAAATGCAGCGCGAGGCGGAGCATGCCTTTGAGGTGCTGCGTCTGAAAGCCTACGGCAGAGTCGATTTTCTGCTCGACAACCAAAACGAGCTGTACTGTCTCGAAGCCAACACCCTGCCCGGCATGACGCCGATGTCCCTGCTCCCGCAGGAGGCAGCAGCCGCCGGCATCGACTTCCCCACCCTGTGCGAAAAGATCATCGAACTGAGTCTGAGGAAATAGTTGGTAGTTAGTGGTTGGTGGTTAATGTATAACTCCTGACTCCTGACTTCTCACTCCTGATTTCTAATTCCCGGCAGTTCCGGAGGGATATCTTATGAAACCTATCACCTTACGCGAGGTCGCCACGGCTTGCTCCGGCACGCTGTATGGCGATCCCGATATCATCATCACATCCATCGTCACCGACAGCCGCAAGGCGACGACCGGCTCGCTGTTTGCCGCGATCAAGGGCGAGCGCGTCGACGGTCACCGCTTCATCCCGATGACGGTCGATCAGGGCGCCGTGTGCGTGCTGTGCGAGGATGCCCCCGAGGTCGACGTCCCCTATATCAAGGTGGACTCCACCCTGATCGCCCTCAAGGGCATCGCGGAATACTACCGCTCGCTGTTCACGATCCCGTTCATCGGCGTCACCGGCAGCGTCGGCAAGACCTCGACCAAAGAGCTGATCAGCTCCGTGCTGAGTCAGAAATACAACGTCCACAAGACCGCCGGCAACTTCAACAACGAGCTGGGCGTTCCGCTGACGCTGTTCGGACTTGACGAAAGCCATGAAGCCGCCGTCATCGAGATGGGCATCTCGGGCTTTGACGAGATGACGCGCCTGTCAAAGATGGTGCGCCCCGACATCAGCGTCATCACCAACATCGGCTACTGTCATCTCGAGAACCTCGGCGACCGCGACGGCGTATTGAAGGCGAAAACCGAGATGTTCACCTACTTGAAGGACAACGGAAAGATCATCCTCTGTCACGACGACGACAAGCTTTCGACCGTCACCGACTACAAGGGGATCAGGCCGATCTTCTACGGCACCGATCCCGCCGACGAATACTATGCCGACGAGATCGAGGAGCTGTTGCTCGACGGCGTGCGCTGTACCCTGCACCACGGCGACAGCGCGATCACCGTCACCATTCCCGCGATGGGTCGCCACAATGTGCTCAACGCCCTGTGTGCGATGGCAGTCGGCAAACAGCTCGGGCTGACCGACGACGAGATCAAACGCGGGATCGAGAGCTTCAAGAACGTCGGCTCACGCAACAACATCATCCACACCCGCGGCATGACCGTCATCGACGACTGTTACAACGCGAACCCCACCTCCACCAAGGCGGGACTGAACACCCTGTCGAACTTCAGCGGCAGGACGGTCGCTCTGCTCGGCGATATGAAGGAGCTGGGGACCGACGAGCTGACGCTCCACAAAGAGGTCGGCGCGTACGCCAAGGAAAAAGGCATCGGCATGCTGATCGCCGTCGGCGCACTGAGCCGCACCACCGCCGAGGGCTATGGCGAAGGCGCCGTGCATTTTGACACCGTCGACGAATGTATCGCGTCGCTCGGCGAGCTTCTCAAAGAAGGCGACGCCGTGCTGGTCAAAGCGAGCCACAGCATGCACTTTGATAAAATTGTAGAATCGCTGAAATAACATATTCGGATAACGGATAACAGATAACGGATAACGGTTAAGGGAAACGCTTTGCGTTTCGGATTCCTGTATGATTGACCGAGCGCAGCGAGATACATTCACCGTTAACCGTTCACCGTTAACCGTTCACCATTAACCGTTCTCCGCAACCGGAGGAACCTATGAAATTCATCTCATGGAATGTCAACGGGCTGCGCGCCGTTGTCGGCAAAGGCTTCAAGGAGATCTTCGAGTCGCTCGACGCGGATTTCTTCTGTCTGCAGGAAACGAAGCTGCAGGAGGGTCAGATCGACCTGGCCTTTGACGGCTATGAAAGCTACTGGAACTACGCCGAGAAGAAGGGCTACTCCGGCACGGCGATCTTCACGAAGCATACGCCGCTCTCGGTCAGCTACGGCATCGGCGTCGACGAACACGATCACGAGGGGCGCGTCATCACGCTCGAATACCCCGAATTCTACCTCGTCACGGTCTATACCCCGAACTCTCAGGACGGACTCAAGCGCCTTGACTACCGCATGCAGTGGGAGGATGATTTCCTCGCCTACATCCGCTCGCTCGACGAGAAAAAGCCCGTCGTCTACTGCGGCGATCTGAACGTCGCCCACACCGAGATCGACCTCAAGAACCCGAAGTCGAACCGCAGGAACGCCGGCTTCACCGATGAGGAACGCGCGAAGATGACCGCAGTGCTCAGCTCGGGCTTCACCGATACATGGCGCTCTCTCAACCCCGACGTCGAGGGCGTGTATTCGTGGTGGAGCTATCGCTTCAACGCCAGAGCGAACAACGCGGGATGGCGCATCGACTACTTTATCATTTCCGACCGTATTGTCGATAGAATAACGGATGCGCGCATCCACACCGACATCTTCGGCTCCGACCACTGCCCGGTCGAGCTGGATATCAGCATATAAGTAAAACCCCTGACTTCACGTCAGGGGTTATTTGTTACAGCTTTGTTGCTTGACATTTATCGAACTTTTACTCTACTATATTGTCGTTACAGGGAAGTTTGAGCGGTTAGCACTTCTTTCGAGAGGTGGTGGTACTATGGAGTACTTCGCGTTTATCGTATTGGTTCTCATAGCAGCCACAGGCTACATAGCTATCATCAAGAAATAACCGCCCAACTGTCTGGACAATAGTTGAGCGGTTATTGTAAAATAACACAAACTTTGCTTCAGGCTAACCGCTTTCACGGTTTCCCTGTAACTTTATTGTATACACATTTTCTTCATTTGTCAAGTCCTGCTTCGGCAGGGCTTTTACTTTATCCCGTACATCCGCTTTGCGTTCTCGGTGGTGACGTCGATCAGCTCCTGTATGCCCATCCCGCGGATCTCGGCGATGCGGGACGCGGTGTAGGCGATGTTGCTGCTGTCGTTGCGCTTGCCGCGATTCGGCACGGGGCTGAGATAGGGGGAGTCGGTCTCGAGCAGAAGTCTATCGAGCGGCACCGCTGCGGCGACCTCGACCGGAACGCGGGCGTTTTTGAACGTCACTGTGCCTCCGAGCGAGATATACATGCCGAGCTTCATGACCTCTTTGAGCATTTCCACCGAGCCTGAGAAGCAGTGCATCAGCCCCTTCGGGCGATACTTTCTGAGCAGCTCCATCGTGTCGCCGTGCGCCTCACGGTCGTGGATGACGACAGGCACATCCAGCTCCTTGCTGAGCTGTAATTGCTCCTCAAAAACCCGCTGCTGCAAAGGCTTCTCGATATCCCAGTGGTAGTCCAGCCCGATCTCGCCGAGCGCAACCACCCGCGGGTGCTTCAACAGCTCTGTCAATTGTTCGAGATAGTCATCCGCGAGTCCTTCGAGGTTCTCGGGATGGATCCCCGCGCAGGCATAGACGAACGGATACCTTTGAGCGTAACCGATCGCGGTGTGCGCAGTGGCGAGATCCACCGAGGCGTTCACGATGAAACCGACGCCTTTTTCGGGCATAGAGGACAGCAGGCTGTCCCTGTCCTCGTCGAACCACTTGTCATCATAGTGCGCATGCGCGTCAAAAATATTGTTGAGCATAATGAACCTCAAAGGGAGGAGTAACACGCCGCTACTCCTCCCTGCTTTTTTAATTCGGGTGCGGGCTTGCCCGCCCTCAATTCCTCATTCCTGATTCCTAATTCCTCACTAAACAAGGCTTCCGCCCGGGAGGATCTCGTCGTCGACGGTCACGACCCTGAGCTTTCCGCCGCTCTCTGCCGAGAGGATCATGCCCTGGCTCTCGATGCCCATCATCTTGCGGGGCGCGAGGTTCGCGACGAACGCGAGCTTCTTGCCGACCAGCTCTTCCGGCTCGTAGTATTCGGCGATGCCCGAGAGGATGACGCGCTCACCGAAGCCGTCGTCGAGGGTGAACTTCAACAGCTTCTTGGATTTCTTGACCTTCTCACAGGACAGCACCTTGCCGACGCGCATCTCGACCTTTTCGAAGTCGTCGAAGGCGATCTCGTCCTTGTGGGGAGCAAGCTCGATCTCCGGCTCCTTCGCGGGTTCATTGTTCTTGATGATCGCGTTGAGAGCTTCGATCTCCTTGTCGACGTCGATACGCGGGAAGATCGCCTCGCCGCGGTGGACGGAGATATCGAGCGGCAGTACGCCGATTTCATTACTGCGCTCATACATGTAATCCATTGTCGAAAAGTTTGCCGCGCCAATCTGCTCAAACACCTTCGGCATGGTCGACGGCATGAACGCGGACAGCAGGGTCGCCGCGATGCGGATACTCTCGAGCAGGTTGTAGAGAACGGTCGCAAGGCGCGCCTTTTTGCTCTCATCCTTGCCGAGGATCCACGGAGTGGTCTCGTCGATGTATTTGTTCGCGCGGGAAACGACCTTGAAGATCTCCTCGAGCGCGAGGTTCAGCTGAGTATTCTCGACATAGTTGTCGACCTTCGCCTTCAGCGCGGTGGCGGTGGCGATCAGGTCGGCGTCGAATTCGCCCTCTTCCCTGTCGGTCGGGAGGGTGCCGCCGAAGTATTTGTCGATCATCGCGACGGTGCGGCTGACGAGGTTGCCCAAACCGTTCGCAAGATCGGAGTTGATACGGTTGATCATGATCTCGTTAGAGAACGAGCTGTCCGCGCCCAGCGCCATTTCGCGCATGATGTGATAGCGGATCGCGTCGGCGCCGTAACGCTCGCCGAGGATGAACGGGTCGACGACGTTGCCGAGGGACTTTGACATTTTCTGACCGTTGAAGGTGATCCAACCATGCACAGCGAGATGCTTCGGGAGAGGCTGTTCGATGCCCATCAGCATCGCGGGCCAGATGATGGCGTGGAAGCGCATGATATCCTTGGCGACCATATGGACGTCGGCAGGCCAGAACTTGCCGTAGTCGTCGTGAGCGCTGTTGCCGTAGCCCAGCGCGGTGATGTAGTTCGAGAGCGCGTCGATCCAGACATAGACGACGTGACCGGGATCAAAGGTGACCGGGATACCCCAGGAGAACGAGGTACGCGATACGCACAGATCCTCGAGTCCGTAGGTCTTGTTGCCGTTCTCGTCGACCTTGGGCTGCAGGAAGTTGTTGACAAGCTCCACGGCGCGGGTCTTCGGACGCAGATAGTCGGTCTCGGTGAGGAGCTTCTCGATGCGCTCGGCAAAGGGCGCCATCTTCATGAAGTAGGCTTCCTCGCTCGCTTCGATGACGTCGCGACCGCACTCGGGACACTTGCCGTCGACGAGCTGGGACTCTGTCCAGAAGCTCTCGCACGGCGTGCAGTATTTGCCCTTGTACGCGCCCTTGTAGATATAGCCGCGGTCGTACAGATCCTTGAAGATCTTCTGTACCGCCTCGACGTGATAGTCGTCGGTGGTGCGGATATAGCGGTCATAGCTGATGTTCATGTAGCTCCACAGCTTCTTGAAGATCTCGACGATCTCGTCGACATACTGCTTGGGGGTGATGCCGCGCTCCTTCGCCTTTTCCTCGATCTTCTGACCATGCTCGTCGGTGCCGGTGAGGAACATGACGTCATAGCCCTGCATTCGCTTGTAGCGCGCGATGGAGTCGCACGCGACGGTGGTATAGCAATGGCCGATATGGGGATTACCCGAGGGGTAATAGATCGGCGTCGTGATGTAAAAAGTCTTTTTGTTGCAATTCTCGCACATTGTTTTCACCTCATGGTCGTTGTTCGTGGTCAGTAATTTCGTGGTCAGTAACAGTAATCGGGTGCGGGCAGCGCCCGCCCTGAACCGTTATCCGTTAACCGTTAACCGATATCCACAATTATAGTTAGTATATCACAGAATTTTCCATTATGCAACACAGAAAAACGGACGCCCGGGAGCGTCCGTTTTCTCTCTGATCGCAATAACTATTACGTGTTTTTTCTGTCACTCAAGCCGAGGAGATAGTCCGCGGATACATTGAAGTATCGGCAGAGTACAACGATGTCGCTGATGCTCGGTTCATATTTTCCGCATTCCAGATACGACACCTTGCGCTGAGTCATATTCGTTGCCTGTGCGAGCTTCGTTTGGTTGATTTCTTTATCCTCCCGTAAAAGCCGCAGTTTTTCACCGAAAGAAAGCTTCATTATTCTCACCGGTATTATTATATGATAGACGCAAAATATCTATTGACTTTTAGACAGAAAACGTCTATACTTTACTTGTTCGTGACATAAAACGACAAAAAATTGCTTGAAGGAGTGTTTATTCATGTCTACTAATCAACAGCCCGAGTATCAACCGCAAACCGGACCGACGACACATGACGTTCCCAAATGCACCTGCTGCGGTCATGTAGGTCCATGGAAAGTGCGTTCTCTGTTCACGCCGATGGAGATCATTCTGGCTATCGTGTTTCTGTGCTTAGGCGTAGTGCCCGGTATCATCTACATCTTCGTACACATCTCTTCATACGGCAACAAGAATAACCGTGCAAAGATTTGTACGAACTGCAAGGCTAAGAATATGTTTACTTTCCTCTATTGATCCTTGCTGCAACGACCTTTGATACTAAGTTTCCGTTGAATGCTTAAACAAGTTGATAACGAACGTCTTGCATAATGATTCAAACAGACTACGCCGGTCAAGGATGATAATAAAGTTATGCGAGACCAGCGCAATAAGCCTTTAGGCGTTTTTCGGAACTGAGTATAACCCCCTTTTGAAGAACCGGTCTGTCACAGGACAGCCGGTTTTTCTCTCTCAGCAGTATTGACAATCGAAACAGGAGGAACATATGCTGCGAATTTTCAAGAAAGCCAACCGTGAACTGCTGGGGACGATCATACAAATCATCATCGTGATACTCATATTGCCGATGATCGCATATGTCGTGTCCCTCATTCTTCCGAAAGAATCCGCGCAGGCGATGTGGAACATGGTGATCGGACTCTTTGACGACGTCCCGTTGGTCGGCAGCATATTTTCGCTTGTCGACAGCTTCCGTACCATGGCGCAAAGCAGTATCGGCTATCTCGAATTCTTCAATAATCTGATCCAAACGCTCGGCTCATGTATCGTCGAAGCCATGATCTCCGGAATGTGTGTGCTGGCGATGCGCGAGATCAGCGTCATGATCAAAATACCCGGCGTACCTGCCATCGGGATCATGATAGGGTGCTTTTTGGGCGCATTTTTGCTCAAGCTGATCAGCGCTGTTCCGATGCCGGTCAAGATCGGCATATTCGTTGTACTGGCGGTGATCGACGTACTGTTGATCTTTCTGACCGAGGTCGGACAGGACAAGCCGAAGAAGATCATCAATCTGGTGATGATCGGTTTCCAAGCGGTGATATCAGGCTATGCGTTATTCTTTTCAGCTTGCGTGCTGCGCATTGTGGCGCAGGGCGTGAACGGATGGAATGATATCTGGATATACTGGATCTTCCCCGCGATCGTACTCACGCTTATGATGTTTTTGGATTACTATGTAGCCACCGCAAAATCCCATAGCTTCATATAAGCGGTAGCTGAAAAAACAAAACGGACGCCGTGCAGCGTCCGTTTTTTGTATCAGCGTGCCGTCATCCCTCCAGCCTTGCGCTGATGATGACGGTCGTGTCATAGCTGTCGAATTCGATCAGGTCGTCCTCGGTGAAGATATCCTTGACCTTATGATATGCCTCGGTATTCTCCCAGTCGATCCCGTCTGTCATGTAGAACGACATCGTGATATCCGAGGTGTCCAGCGTGCGGACGGGATGGGGATTGCCGTCGGCGTCCGTCACATAAGCATAGAACCTGCGGTGAGCGGGCTTTGCGTCACAATCGGCTGAAAAAGCGACGGTCTTGGTCTCAGTCGAGCCGTCCGTATAAGTGACGGTGATGTTCAGCTTCAGCTCCGCCAAGACCTTGCTGTAATACTCCGTGAAGATCGTCTCCAGCTCCTCCTCGGACAATTTGATCGGCTGACGATATGCCTGGGTCAGCTGATCCATCGCGTCATAATAGCGGAGGAACACGCCGTTCTCGCGTGCGAGGCTGAGGTTCTGTGACGCCATCAGCATTTGATCGTCAGCGATGAAGCGGTCGTCATAGGAACAGGTGACGGTATCGTAGTAGGAATAGCCCTCGCTCGAATAGGAGCCGTCGCCGTCGCTGACATAGGCGGTCTTTCCGGTAGAATCCGTGATACGCGTACAGGTATCGGGCAGACCGAGCTTTCCGTTGGTCACGCTGTAGGTGATCTCCCTGATGTTCTCGCCGGTAACGGAGATATCGGTGAGGAATTCCTCGGCGTAGTGATCCGCCGTATATGCACCGCCGCCCCAGCTGAGCTGACCGACGCGCACGCTGCTGTCCGTACTCAGCGGCGCATCGGCGGCGGACGCCGAGAGGACAAAGCCATGCCGTGCAGAGCGCGGGATCAGCAGGACGCTCAGCGCGACCGCCGCCACCAGCGCCGCCGCGACGGCGGGGATCCATCTGCGCGGCTTTCTACGCTGTTCATGCTGCGCGTTCTTCATTCTCTCTGCGATATTCTTCTTGAAGCTCTCGCTCGCGTTGATTTTCTCCAACGCGGTATGATAATTCTTATCCATCGTATTCCTCCTGTAAAATAGGTTTTAGCTTTTCGCGGGCGCGTTTGAGGCGCGAGGTGATCGTGCCGGTCTTTGTGTCGAGGATGTCGGCGATCTCAGCGACCGAGTAACCCTCATAGTAGTGCAGGTAGATCACATCCCGGTAACGCTTCGGCAGTCTCATCACCTCATGGATCACACTTCGTTCCTCAAAGGTAAAGACCGGCTCGTTCTCGTTTTTGCAGATCTCGTCGAGATAGACGATATCCTCGCCCTTTTTGGCGCGTCGAAAAGAATTGCATCGGTTGACGGTCGAGCGGATAATATACGCCTTGAGGTGTTCGCTGTCGTCGGGCAGGTCGCGGTCGACCAGCGAGAGGAAAACCTCCTGTGCGATATCCTCAGCGTCCTGAAGATTGCCGGTGTGGTGATAGGCGATCCTGAGGATCATGTCGCTGTATTCGGCGACCAGCCGCTCGATGAAATCATCGTCATATTGTCGTTTCATGCCGACCTCCTTTCGATGGGATCGCGATCCTTTCACCATTAATACGCAAAAAAGACCGATTTTGTTGCAGAGGACAGAAAAAATTTACGCCCGCATATGTTGCAGGCGTAAAACTAAGATGTATTGTTTATTTCCGATAGGGCGTATCGTCGAGGGGAAGGGACTGACGAAACTTGCCGTCATATTTGTAGTATGCCAATGCACACGCGGGCGCGGTCGGAATCATGCACAGCTCGCCGCAGCCCTTCGCGCCGAGCGAGAACGGCAGCTTGTCCTTCTCGTCGGGCTGACAGAGGATGACCTCAAGCTCCGGCGCTTCGTCGGCGCGCATGAAGCCGATCCTGCCGAAGCGCGACTTCGGATAGCCGCCCTCGATCTCGAATTTTTCGGTCACGCCGTAGCCGATGCCCATGACCATGCCGCCCTCGATCTGACCCTCCACGGACTGGATATTGACGGGCGTGCCGACGTCGAACGCGGAGACCGCCTTTTTGATCCTGCCGTCGTCATCGAGTACGATAACCTGGACTCCGTAGGAATAGGAGATGTGGCTGACGGGATTCTCCTTGATCGCTCCGAGGGGGTCGGTCTTGGCGCTGTATTCGCCGAAGAATTCCATGCCCTCGAGGTCAGCGAGCGTCTTGCCCTCGAGCGCCGCTCTCAGCTTTTCGCCCGCTCGGCGCGCCGCCTCACCGGTCATGACGGTCTGGCGCGAGGCGGTCGAGGTACCCGCGTCGGGAGTACGGACGGTGTCAGCGGTCTCGTGGATAAACAGCGCGGGATCGAGTCCCGAAACGTGACAGATCTCGGTCAGTACCATCTGACCGATGCCCTGACCCATACACGCGGCGGAGGTGCGGATATGGATCCTGCCGTCCTCCACGGAGAGCAGAACGCGCCCGATATCCTTCTTGCCCATGCCGGTGCCGGAGTTCTTGAACCCGCAGGCGAGTCCGACATACTTCTCGCTGTAGTACAGCTCCTTCACCGCGTCGAGGCACGCCGCCATGTTGGTGTTGGGATCGGCGGTCTGACCGTTCGGCAGGATATCGCCGGGCTTGATCGCGTTTCTGCGGCGGAACTCCCACGGGTCGATGCCGACCATCTCGGCGAGCAGGTTGATATTGCTCTCGGTGGCGAAGCAGCTCTGGGTCACGCCGAAGCCGCGGAACGCGCCCGAGGGGGTGTTGTTGGTATAGACAGACATTCCGAAGATGTCGATATTCTGATAGTTATAGGGACCCGCGGCGTGGGTACACGCGCGGTGGAGTACAGGGCCTCCGAGCGAAGCATAGGCGCCGGTGTCGGCGATGATGATTCCCTTCATGCCGGTGAGGATGCCGTTCTCGTCACACGCGGTGGTGAACTCCATCTCCATCGGGTGACGCTTGACATGATAGTCGAGCGATTCCTGACGGCTGTACTTCACCTTGACGGGACGCTTCGTGACATATGCCATCAGCGCCGCATAGGGCTGGACGCTCATGTCCTCCTTGCCGCCGAAGCCGCCGCCGACCAGCGGAGCGCGGACATGCACCTTCTCGGGCGGGAGTCCGAGCGCCTTACTGCACTCACGCCGAACATCATAGATGCTCTGGCTTGAGGTGTAGATCAACAGCCCGTCCTCGCCCTCGGGAGCCGCGACACAGCACTCAGGCTCCATGAAGCCATGCTCCTGCCACGAGGTCTTGTATTTGCGGGTGACGACAAACTTTGAATTCTTGATCGCTTCATCGGCGTTGCCGCGGACAAGGTTCGCGCGGCTCATGACGTTGCCGTCCTCATGGATCAGCGGCGCGTCGCCTTTGAGCGCGTCATAGGGGTTCGTCAGCGGTTCAAGCTCGGTGTAATCCACCTCGATCAGGTCGAGGATCTCCGGTAAACTCTCCGCCTTGGTCGCCGCGACAACGGCAAGCACGTTGCCGACATATTTGGTGATATCGCCCTCGCCGAGCATGACGTCCCAGTCCTGCTTGATATGCCCGATGTTGTTGCACGGCACATCGTCCTTCAACAGGATCTCGACACAGTCCTCGTGGGTCAGCGCCCTCGACACGTCGATCTTGTTGATCCGCGCGCGGGGGTACTTCGAATACAGGCACTTCGCATAGAGCATACCGTCCGGCACGATATCGTCAGCGAAAATGCCGGTGCCGTTGACCTTTTCCTTTGCGTCGATGCGCTGGGCATGCTCATTCATGTGCAGATCGGTCGGGGGCTTCGGGATCGCGCGATGCTCGCGGAAGAAATCCGCCGCCATCAGGATCGCGTCCTCGATCTTCTTGTAGCCGGTACAGCGGCAGAGGTTGCCCTTGATCGCCTTTTTCACATCCTCGCGGGTGGGACTCAGGTTCGTGTCGAGCAGGGACTTTGCGCTGATGACCATGCCGGGGATACAGAAGCCGCACTGCACCGCGCCCGCCTCGGCGAAACAATGCTCATAGACGCGCATCTCGTCGGCGGGGATGCCCTCCACGGTCAGCACCTTTTTACCCGCGAGCTTTGACAGCGACACGACGCACGCCTTCGTCTTCTTGCCGTCGACGAGGACGGTACAGGTGCCGCAAACGCCCTCGGAGCAGCCGTCCTTGGTCGCGGTGAGATGCAGATCATCCCGCAGAAATCTCAGCAGCTTTTTATCATGAGCGGATTCATAATCCTTGCCGTTAATGTTGACTGTATACATAGTCGTTCTCCTTAGGCTCCCTTTGGTAAAGGGAGCTGTCGCCGTCAAGGCGACTGAGGGATTGCAGTATTGCCGCCCAAAGGCGGCCTACCTTATTCCCCTTATTCCTCTAATTCTTTAGCGCGATCAAGAACATGATCCTCGATATCCTGACATACTTCCGTAAAGCGAGTATGAATATCCCTGTTTGAGTACCTCTGCACTTCGATTCCATGCTGATTCAAATACTCCGTTCGCTGTTTATCATAGAGTTCAGCTTCTTTTTCATAGTGCTGTGATCCGTCTAACTCAACAACAAGCTTGGCTTTGGGACAATAGAAATCGACAATATACCCGCCGATAATCTTTTGTTTTGTAAACCTGTACTGATACGTTTGACAGAACGGTTTGCAAAAATCATACCA
>JAFSRK010000126.1 GCA_017446165.1 Ruminococcus sp. | reverse complement strand
TCTCGTCTGCTCGGGGATCGACCTGCTCCGCGTATATCTGTTCAAGTGGCTCAAGGTCAAGGAGCGGCTGAGAAAGCTCGAGAATGCCGTCGGCAAACGGCTCAGCCGAAAAAAAGCAAGCTGATCATTCAACCGCAGCTCCCGTCTATCGGGAGCTTTTTTCTGCAAAAATCTTGCCATAGTCCGTCGAAATGTGGTATACTTCTCTATTATAATAAACCAACCGGGGGACATATGAAACAACTTCTCACCATCCTGACGATATGCCTAAGCCTGATTCTGTGCGGCTGTTCCGCGACGAATCCGAATCCATCGGCGACCGAAACGGCGACCGCCGATTCCGCCACCGTACCCGCCACCGAAAAGGCGACCGAAGCGCCGACCGAAAAGCCCACCGAGGCGCCCACGATCGAGGCGCTCGCCGAAAAGCGGATCGCTCAGATCGAAGCGAAAAAGAACATCTCCCCGAGCGCCTATATCGACACCGAGGAGATCCTCCAGTATCCCGAGCTGCCGACCGGCTGTGAGTCCGTCGCGCTGACGATGGCGATCAACAGCCTTGGCTATGATCTCAGCAAAACCGACATCGCCGAGAAGTACATGCCCTACGGCGACTATGTCGACGGCTTTGAGGGCGACCCGTTCTCCGACGGAGGCGCAGGCATCATGCCGCCCGGACTGGTCACGACCGTCAACAACTTCGTCGCCGACACCGGCGCGAAGCTCTATGCTCACGATACCACCGGAACGAAGCTGTCCGACCTGTACCGGTTCATCGACGCGGGCTGTCCGGCGGTCGTCTGGACGACCTACTACATGGACTACCCCGACTTTGACGGAGGGTACTATGAGGGCGACACCTTCTATCCGTGGTACAACAACGAACACTGTGTCGCGATGATCGGCTATGACACCGACGACGGCACCGTGACGATCGCCGACCCTCTCGAGGGCATCAGCACCGTCAGCGCCTATGAATTCGGCGAGGTCTGTGACGCGATCGGAAACTTCTCGGTGATCCTGCTCGACACGACCGATCTGAAATAACGGAGGGAAAGCGATGTTCCGACCCATGCGCCGCTTCAAGCAGCAGCTCACAAAAGAAGAATGTGAAGCCATCCTGAGAACACAGCCCCGCGGGGTGCTGTCGCTTTCGGGCGATGACGGTTATCCCTACGGCGTGCCGATGAACTTTGTCTATGGCGACGGCGTCGTCTGGTTCCACTGTGCGCTGAGCGGTCACAAGCTCGACGCCGTGAGAGCGTGTGACAAAGTGTCGTTCTGTGTCCTTGATCAAGGCGAAAAGCCCACCGACGACTGGGCGTACTACTTCAACAGCGTGATCCTCTTCGGCAGGATCCGCATCGTCGACGATGAAGAGAAGAAGCTCTCCGCCCTCAGACAGCTCGGGCTGAAATACTTCCCCACCGCGGAGGAAGTCGAAGAAGATATCCGAAAAAACGCTGCGCGCTGTCATATCCTCGCGCTGTCGGTCGAGCATATGACCGGCAAGCACGTTCACGAAAGGTGATACTATGGTTTTTGCAATTATCCTGATCGTCCTGCTGCT
>JAFSRK010000125.1 GCA_017446165.1 Ruminococcus sp. | reverse complement strand
GTGTAGGTGCAGTTGCGGCGGATCTCGGTCAGATTGCCGTTGGAGAAGGTGTACACCTCGGAAAGTACCATGCTGCCGTCGTCGTTGAAGGTCATGGTCTGTTTTGCGTCGTCGGTGGAATAGATGTTGATCCATTCGCCGGTCAGATCCTTGTCCTCGGTGAAATCATCGGGCAGTTCGAGCGGCTCCTCTTTCTCGTTGGTCTGGGTCAGGACGAATTCCTGCTGCTCGGGATCATCGGTATAGGTGATGGTCATCTCCTGATTTCCCGCGATGCGCGAGCCGGTGACGTTGTACTTCATCTCAGCGCCGAAGAAGATGCATCCGAGGCTCTGGGAACGGATGAAAGGAACATCCGCGGAAACGGTCATCTTGCTCACGGAATCGTCGCTCTTGTCCTTGACGTAGTTCGAGGTGACCTCAAAGGAACCAATATGTGCCTTGAATATGTTATCGTCCTTAAACTCAAAGTACCACTTGACGTTGTCGGTCTCTGACGACCATACCCATGTCACACCCTCCGGCTCGGCGATCCAGAAGATCTTGTAGGCGAAGAACGCCAACAGTGAAACGACGACCAGACACAGGGAAATGATGACGGGTACCTGGATAAAGGGACCCTTTTTCTTCGGCTTCTCGGGCTGTTCGGGAGTATCCTCCTCGATCCAGCGCGCCGCCATAGAAGGCTTTCCTTCGACCTCGGCTTCAGTAACAGGGTCTGTTACCTTTACCTCGGTTTCTTCTATTGTATTCATATATCTTCCTCCCATTCTGTTACAAAGTACATGATACTACAACGAGCAGAATATTTCAACAGTTTTTCAATTGATTTCATGAAATTATCATAATTTATCCATAAATATTTTATGACGATATTGTCAACACGTTTAAAATATGGTATAGTCTAAACGTAAGGGTAGGTAATTATTCAATTTGAAAGGATGGTTTATATGGATTACAAAGAACGTTACAAGGAATGGTGTGAAAAGGCGACTGAAGATGAGAAAATCGCATCCGAGCTGGCGTCTGTCAAGGATGACAACGACGCGATCTATGACCGCTTTTATACGACGCTGAAGTTCGGCACGGCTGGACTTCGCGGTGTTCTGGGCGCCGGTACCAACAGAATGAATATTTATGTGGTACGTCAGGCGACTCAGGGTCTTGCCAACTATATCAAAAACAACATCGGCAGCGGTTCTGTCGCGATCACACATGACTCGCGCATCAACTCCGATGTATTCATGAATGAAGCGGCACGCGTGCTTGCGGCAAACGGCTTGAAGGTCTATATCACCACCGAGCTGCAGCCCACCCCCGTGCTGAGCTATCTTGTCCGCAACCTCGGCTGTGTCGCCGGTATCATGGTCACCGCGAGCCACAACCCCGCGAAGTACAACGGCTACAAGGTCTACGGCAGCGACGGCTGTCAGATGACCGACGTTGCGGCAGGCATGGTCTATGACGAGATCCAGAAGCTCGATATGTTTGACGATATCAAGCTCTGTGACTTTGACGAGGCGCTGAAAAACGGCTCGATCGAGTATGTGAAGGACAGTGTTTATGACACCTATGTCGCTGAGGTCGAGAAGCGCCAGGTCAACGTCGGTGCCTGTAAGGGTTCCGATCTGAGCGTGGTATACACACCGCTCAACGGCGCGGGCAATAAGCTCGTCAGACGCGTTCTCGGCGAGATTGGCGTCGAGAATCTCCATATTGTCAAGGAGCAGGAGATGCCCGACGGCAACTTCACCACCTGCCCCTTCCCCAATCCCGAGCTGAAAGAGGCGTTGCAGAAGGGTCTTGAGCTTTGTGAACAGACCAAGGCTGATTTGCTGCTTGCCACCGACCCCGACTCCGACCGCGTCAGCATCGCTGTTCGCAGAAACGACGGCACCTACCGCCTTTATACCGGCAACGAGATCGGCGCGATGCTGACCGAGTATATCCTCTCGTCCCGCAAGGCGCTCGGCACTCTGCCCGAAAAGCCTGTCGTCGTCAAGACCATCGTTACTACCAAGATCATCAAGGCGATCTGTGATAAATACGGCTGTGAGATGCGCGACTGTCTCACCGGCTTCAAGTATATCGGCGAGATCATCCTCGGTCTCGAGAAAAACGGCGAAGAGGACAGATTCGTCTTTGGCTTTGAGGAAAGCTGCGGCTACCTCTCCGGCTCCTATGTCCGCGACAAGGACGCTGTCGTTGCCTCTCAGCTGATCTGTGAAATGGCGGCTTACTACAAGAAGCAGGGCAAGTCGCTGGTCGATATCATCGACGGTCTGTACGCCGAGTACGGTCACTATCTCAACACCACCCTCGACTTCTACTTTGAGGGCGCGGCAGGCATGGATAAGATGACCGGTATCCTGAGTAACCTCAGAGAAAATGCTCCCGCAGAGATCGCAGGCGAAAAGGTCGTTCATATCTCCGATTATCTCACCCACGAGGCAAAGGATCTCAAGACCGGCGAGGTCGCTCATATCGACCTGCCGACCTCCAACGTCCTCGCCTACACCACCGAGAGCGGCAACTGCGCGATCGTTCGTCCCTCCGGCACCGAGCCGAAGATCAAGATCTATATCACCGCGATCGCCAAAAACTTTGACGACGCTCATGCAATCACCGACAAGATCGCCGCAGATATGAAGGGCTATCTCGAATAAAATATCACGCAGATTCTTAAGGCGGATACCTTTACGGGTATCCGCCTTTTCTATGGCTTCGGGCAAAAATTACCGTCTTGACAAATTAGAATGTTTGTTCTATAATACATGTATAGAATATTTGTTCTAAAAAAGGATCTGCGTTATGAGAACGATATTACACAGCGACTGTAACGGCTTTTATGCGAGCGTCGAGTGTCTGTATGATCCCGATATCCGCGATAAGCCCGTAGCGGTCGGCGGAGATGTCGACAAGCGTCACGGCATTATTCTGGCGAAAAATCAGATCGCCAAGGCGTATCACATTCAGACCGGCGAAGCGATCTGGCAGGCGCGGGAAAAATGTCCGCATCTGGTGGTCGTGCCGCCGCACTATGATCGGTATCTGCGCTTTTCCCGACTTTGCAGGCGCATATACAGCGACTATACCGACCGCATCGAGAACTTTGGCTTGGATGAAGCATGGCTCGATGTGAGCGGAAATGACGCGGACGGCGAGGAGATTGCTAATGAGATCCGCGAGCGAATCAAGGAGGAGCTGGGCATCACCGTCAGCGTCGGCGTCAGCTTCAACAAGATCTTCGCAAAGCTCGGCAGCGACTACAAAAAGCCCGACGCGGTGACGGTCATTTCAAAGGAAAATTACCGCGACGTCGTTTGGCCGCTGCCGGTCGGCGATCTGCTGTATGTCGGGCGCAGTACCAAGAAGAAGCTCAATCGCCTCGGCGTCTATACCATCGGCGAGCTTGCCGCCTTTCCCCTGTCCCTGCTGCGAGAGAACTTCGGCAAATGGGGCGACATACTGTACACCTTTTCGAACGGCTATGATAACGCGCCGGTCATGCATGCCGACGAAAGCACGGCGATCAAATCCATCGGCAACTCGACCACAACGATCAGGGATCTGGAAAACGATGAGGACGTCAAGATGATCTTCATGGTGCTGTGTGACTCGGTTTGCCGCCGACTGCGTGAGCAGGGCGCGAAGGCCCGCCTTGTCGCGATCTCGGTGCGCGACAGGGAGCTATACAGCTTCACGCGTCAGAAAAAGCTGAGTACCGCCACGGATATTACCGAGGAGGTCTTTGAGGAAGCGATGGCGCTCTTTCGCGCAAACTACGGTTGGCAGAAGGGGATCCGAAGCCTCGGCGTCAGCGTCGGCGAGCTGGTGCCGGTGAATTCTCCGATCCAGATGACGCTGCTGAGGGACGAGCGCAAGCGTGAGCGGATGGAGCGGCTCGATCGCTCTCTGGACGGACTGAAACGGCGGTTCGGCTCGTTCTGTGTGCGTCCGGCTACGCTGATGAAGGACCCCGTCCTCTCCGGCTTCAGCCCCAAGGAGGAGCATGTCATCCACCCGGTCGGGTATTTCTGATAGGATCAGTGAAAGGAAAACATCATGAAAAAGCAGTATATATCGGTTACGGCAAGATTTGACGCGGACGGCAACGTTCTGCCGCTGTGTATCAACTGGGACGACGGACGTCAGTTCCCCATCGACCGCGTCACCGACGTTCGCTATGCGGCGTCGCTCAAGGCGGGCGGCGCGGGGATCCGCTATACCTGTCGGATCCAATCACATGAAAAGTATATCTTCCTCGAGGAAAACCGCTGGTTCATCGAAAACGATAAAGCGGGATAAGTATCTCAAACACAAAACAGCCCTGCCGCGTGATGCGACAGGGCATTTCTGCTATATGGATCAATCGACTCCGAAATAGATATCATAGTCGCCGTGGCTGACGATGATGTGAGTGATATCGCCGTTCTCGTCGTTCAGGATATCATACTCAGCGCCGAGTCCGTTGTCATATTGGACGGATACAACGTTGCCGTAGATGGCGTAGGTGCCGTGCAGGATCATGCCGGACGACGGATCAACACACATTTCGAAGCTCTTGTCGCTGCTGAAAGCGGCGTAGCAGTAGTTGTAGTCCTTACCGAATGCGACGCGGGGCGATGTTTCGGCGCCGGTGGAATGGTCGACGACATATTTGATCGACATGGTGGTCGAGATGATCTGCTCTTCATAAGGAACGGACGGCTCGATGGATTCGTCATAGCTCGTGGGAAGCTCGGGAGCGTTGGTTTCTTCCTCGGGATAGGTTTCCTCGACAAAATCAGAGGGATCAAGCTCGGGCGGATCGAGGATCTCGGCATCCGATGAATCGTCAGAGTCGACGGAGCCGTTATCGACAGAAGCTGTAGCAGAGGTCGGCGCAGTCGACGGATTGTTCTTTTGATTACTGCCGGTGAACGCGATCACACCGGAGGATACGGCGATCGCCGCGGCAAGCGCAACGATTGCGATTACTTTTTTACTCATCTTTGGTTTCCTTTTGTGTGCTTTGCTTTTCGCGCGCCATGCGCAGGAGCGTGCTTTGCTTGACCATTTTGCCGTTGAAGAAGATGTAGTCGTCGGTATCCTTGAGCTTCGTGATGTCGATAGAAGCCAGATCCTCTTCCTCAATGACAGGGTCTTTCGCCTTAGGCTTGTCCTCGCCGTCGGCGTGATCCTTGTCATACTGACGTTTTCCCTCGCCGGACGCCATGCGATACATATCGTCATAGATGAAGAAAACGTAGATGTGGGTAAAGGTCGCGGGGATGATCAGCGCCCAAAGCGCCGCAAGGATGATCCGAAGGACGATCCCGGTGCCGGCAAAAACAACGATCGTGAGGATGATCGCGATCATCACGGCAAGCGCTAAAAATGCAAAGAAATTGTTTTTGATCTCGCCGTACGCCATGAGCAGGGAGTTTTTGTAGATATATCTCAGCGGCAGATCAAAGGTGACCGTCATCAGCGGCAGATACATCGCGATGAAGAACAGCGCGATGACGACCAGAATGCAGAAGAACAGCAGAACGCCGAACAGCCACGACTGAGATAATAAGCCGACATAGAGGTTGATCGACAGAAAGCTGCCTGCCGACGCGGCGGTCACGGCAAATCCGTGGAGCAGAAACGGCAGAAAATTCTCTTTGATACCGGAGAAAAACGTCTGTACGACGCTGAACTTTTCATCGCCGCGGACGATGTTGCGACAAACCTTGACGACTCCCGCATAAAATGGATAGATCAGCAGAATCGCCAGCAGACTGAACAGGACATTGACCGCATGAAACAGCGCCTGATTGATGAAATAAAAGGCGGTGAATACCAACAGCGACGGCACCGCAAACAGAAGATTGGTCAGCAGGATCTTCGGAAAGTTGTTGAAATACTTTTCCAGAAGAATCTCAAACCTCATTTTTTTACGTTCCATAAAACCCTCTTGTGATACGTCTCGACCGTATCAAAAATCAAAATGATTGGCAAATAAGATCCAAAGAAGCATATCTAAGACCGCACATGCTCCGGAGGACAAAAATGCGTAGGCGCTCTTTTTGAGAAAAGCTCTCAGTCCGCGTGAAAGCGCAGGCTCTTTCTCGTTTCCGAAAAGCGACAACCGCATAAATCGCATGGATAATCTGAACGACGCTTTGGCATAGATCGTAAGAGTGATCAGAAAGAGCGCCGTTCCGGGCAGGATGATCAGGATGTAGAAGCCGATGCCCGATACCTTGTAGAACGCGAAGATCACCGCCGAGGACATCCCGACGGAGAAGCCCTTTATCACAGAGAGCAGCGGGATCGCCGTGAAGCCCCACGCGGACATCGCGCATAGAAACGTCGCAAAAACAAACAGGAAATATGCCGTGAAGCACGACAGAAAAATATCGAAGGCAGACATGCTGAGTCGTGCTTCGATATTGGTGATGAACAGAAAATCGAGTCTCTCGGAGAGCGATTGGTCCACTCCCCTACTCCCCGCCGCGCCGATCGCCAAGCCCAAGAGAAACAGGATGACGAACACGGTCTGGAAGCCGAATCGGCTGACGGTTTCTTTCAAAGACAGCTTCGGCTTTTTGAGCTTCGGCAGACGAAACGTTTTCTGTTTATCACGGAAAGTAAATACAATGCCCTTCATAAAATCACCTGATGAATATTATGCAGGGCTTGTATCATTTATGTGTTCAGTTGATCAGGTGTGGAAGGACGGATTGTTCTTACACGTGAAGGAGATGTTGTACTTATAATCACCGTAGCAGGGGTCATAGTCGCCGTAGAAGAACATCTCCATCTCGTCGATGCGACGATAGAGAAGCCCCCAGACGCACTCGCCGCCGGCGTGGTGATACTGGCAGATCTGCTTGATCAGATTCTGCTTATTGACATAGTTGAGGTCGAGGTTACCGCCCGAGCTTCTTGAAGAAATATAGTCGGTGCTGACATAGCCGACAGTACCGTCGGTCAGCTTGACCTTGTACCATGAGCTGCTGGTTTTCTGCACTATGGTGATGACGGTACCGTAGTCCATCTCCTTGATAATTGAGGTGTTCGTACCCGCACCCTGGCGCAGACGAACGCCCGAGCCGTTGATATAATAGACTGTTGAGGTCCCGCCGCCGCTCGAGCAGTTGAGCAGAGCGCCCTTGACGTCGTCGTCTCCGGTAACAACGCCGGTGCCGGTGTTATACACCAAGCAGACCAATGCGTCAAACTGCTGTTGGTTGAACTTGACCTTGTTATCCAGTAAAAACTCGTTCATCTTAGTCGCGTAGCCGTCGTTATTGACGGTCTGAACAAGATAAGCGAAGGCTTCTTTCTTGGTCAGGTGATTGTAGAACTGCTGACCGGTGAAGATGACGCGTCCGTAGCCGATGGTCGGATCGCCTGTCCACGGATCATTGTAAATATCGGACAAAAAGCCCTCGAAGGTAGCAATCAGGCTGATGACCTCATCAGAGGCACGGCGCTCGGTACAGACGGTAGTGGTCTTGTTGGTGGAATTCGCAACAAATGCGGTAGTCGAACCGTCGGGACAGGTTTGCCACGCTCCGGTCGTCTTGGAATATGCGACAACCTGGTGAGTACCGGCAGCAGAGAAAGTACCATAGCCGGTCCAGATATAGTTATTGCCGTCGGTCGTTTTTGAGGTCGCGTTAACAAGCTTCGTGGAGCCGTCGCTGTAATAGACCTTGAAGCATACGGCGGTTCGCGTTTGATCGGTGATCGCCATGAAGCTCATCTTTTGACCGATCGTCGCACAGTTCGGCGAGCAGTACGCGAAGCGAATCGGAGCTGCCGCGCTGACAGTGATCACACAGGATGCGTAGCCGTAGGAGGTCGACGCATAGATCGTGACGGTACCCGCCTTTTTCGCGAGAACATAACCGCCGCTGACGGTCGCGATCGAGGTATCGGAGCTTGACCAGGTGACGCCTGCGGTCGTCGAGCGAAGCAGAAGCGTCTTGCCTGCAGGCATAGACGCGGATGTGTTCGATATATGTACGCCGCCGCTGCTACCGCCGGCGGTGATGACGCTGACGCTGCAGGTAGCGGTCTTGTAGGTGGATTTGATCGTGATCGTCGCCGAACCGATCGAAACACCCTTGAGCAAACCGGTCGAAGAAACGGTAACGACGGAGGTGTTGGAGCTGGTATAGCTCACCTTGGAGGCATTTGTCGTGACGCTTAGCTGATAGCTGCCGCCTTTATAGAGAGTCGCGGAGGTCGGTGAAACAGACAGCGTCTCATTCTTCGCCTCGGGAGAGATATATGTATTGGTTGTGACCGTGATATGGCAGGTAGCCGAACGGTTTCCCGCAGTATCCTTAGCGGTGATTGTTGCCGTACCCGCCTTGATTGCTTTGACAATGCCTTTTGAAGAAACGGTAACGACCGCGCTGTTGGATGATGTGAAGCTCATACCGGTGACGGACGCTCTGGTCGCGGAATCAAATGCAATGATCTTGTATTCCTGCTTGATATCGAGCGTCATGGTGGACTTGTTGAGGATCAGGTGGGATGCGCCAGTCTCCGCGAGGTCAGAGGTCTGCTTCTGAAATATTTCCTCGTCGCCGGAGTCGACAGAGGCTGAAGCCGGGAAAGAGAATATCATGCTGAATAACAACGCCAAGATTACGCCGACTGTAATGCCGACCGTCGGCTTTGCGGATATTCTGTGCATATTTCCCCTCCTTGTCATAAAAAGCTACAATATATTGTACTATAAATCAGGTTTGAATTCAATCAGAGTTACAGCTTTGTATTCTTATTCAGCTTATCTCGCCACTTTAAGAGGTAAATGGTTACAAGCCTTGTAATACAAATGTCGTATATAAAGAAGAAAACGTTGCCTAAAAGCAAAAAGATGATCGGCAAATTCAGTCCGAAGAGATAATAACTGTCTTCGGGAATAGACAACAGCTTGACCGCGATGAAAAACTCGGCGATCATACAGCCGTTGAACAAAGCAAATTTGATAACATATTGAAACACTTTGCTTTTAATGCGTTCGATCAAGCCCTTGATGATCGGATAGAAGCCGAGAAAGATCGTATAAATCAAGGCTGCCTCTTTATCCGGAACCAGCAGAAATGATAACAGCGCCGTAGCGGCATAGACCGCGACCGCATAGCCGAAGTTGATCTCGATGACGATCACCGTCAAGAGCATCCCGGCGAAGGTCGGAAAAGCAAAGGTTCCGAACGGAATCAGCGCTGTCATGAACATCAGAACAAGACTGAGGGCGGCTACCGCGCCGCCCAAAGCTACTTTGACGGGTGTTTTCATGATCAGCAGCCGCGCGCGCAGTTGCACAGGCAATTCGTGCAGTAAACTGCCGCGCAGATATCACAGCAGGAACAGTCGGAGCCGTTGCCCGCGGTGTTGTAGCCGGGATTGAAATTGGTCCGGCGATTGTTCATATTATTGAGCATCGCGCTGTACTCGGCGTTGTCGGGATCCATATTATGGGCGCGCTGGAAGTAGTTGAATGCCTGATCACTCCAACCGCGACGGGAATAGACCATGCCCATCAGGAAATACCATTCGGCGTTGCGTCTGTCATCGGACACACCGTTGAGAAGTTCGGCAGCGTCGTCCAGCCTGCCCTCCATGATCAGCTTGCGCACATCGGGAAACGAGGTGCTCGTATAGCCCGAGGAGGAATACGAGGAGCTTTGCTGACCGTTCTTGCGGGATTCGCAGATCTCGTCATAGGCAGCGTTGATCTCCTTCATCTTCTGCTCCGCAAGATCGGACAGAGGATTGTCGGCATAGTTATCGGGGTGATACTTCTTCGCAAGTTCACGATAAGCGTGCTTGACTTCTTCATCAGTAGCGTTCGGCGAGATGCCGAGGACTTCATAAGGATTGTTCATAAGTTACTCCGTTGCTGTATTCTCAGTGTATTTATTGACGATTTCTTTCTGTATATTCACACATGAGCATGTGAGAACGTTCATGATAATGCTGTCAAAGCGGCCTTTCTCCAATAAGCCATAGGACAAAAGTGCTTCAGACAGGGCGTGGTTGAGGGTCGGCAGAAGATGACCGGCGATGTCGTCGCGGTTATCTGCGAGCGCGAACGCGTTGAAAGCGCCGTGTTTTTTGTCGTCGTCATAGTCGTCGGCGGCGTCGATCAAATAGATCCATCTGCCGAAAAAGTAACCGAAGGTTGAGAGGATCCGCTTGACCCGCGCGGGATCATCTTTTGTCTTAAGATGAACCTCATCGGGGATCAGGGCGCATGCCTCGGAGAGCATCTTAGCTGTCGGATCGGCAGCCATATCGAGATGACACGCGGGATCGGCTTCGGCTTTCAGCTGTGAGTCGAGCATGTTCCCGAGAATCTCAACGACCCGGGGATACTTCTTCTCACACTTTCGCCGCCATGAAGCAAAGAACGGCTGTATCATGCGATAAGCGATTCGCTTATACCACGGTGAATCTGCGAGATTGTCGCGCAGCTTATAGTAGGCAGAGGATACGGACAACGCCGACGCGAGGGACAGCGCCTTTGACTCACACTTAGCATAGGCACATTTTTTCAGGGGATTGAACCGGCATCTGCCGGCATAAAAGGTCGGGTCACCGTCTTCGAGGGACATAATCAGCATCGCGTAGAAGGTGCAGTCGTAGCTTAGGATAAAGCGTGCAAATACAGAATACTCCTTGCCGAGTTGTTTGCACAAGGCGCAGTATATCGACTTGTAGGTATCGTATTCCTTGCCGAGCAGATTCGCTCTGTCGACCTTGACATAACCGAACAACTTACATCTCCCCCATATTACCTTTCCTATTCTAACATAATCGGAATCGGGATAGATTAACAAAATATGAATTTTAGTGCAGTGATGTGTTGTAATTTGCGGCTTTTGAGGCTATAATGATAGCAACACTGTAATGATAGGTGAAATATGAACGTTTTTGACTTTGATAAAACCATCTATGACGGCGACTCTACCTATGCTTTTATCAAATATTCGATGAAAAAGCATCCAAAGGCGCTGTTGTATCTGCCGTATATCGGATGGGTCAGCATGATGTATTACATCTTTCACAGAGGAACCAAAACGCAGTTCAAGGAAAAGATGTATCGCTTTCTGAAGACGTGTGACACAAAGAACGATGTCGACGAATTCTGGGATCTCAATCTCAAGAACATCAAGCCGTATTACAGGAAGCTCCACCGTGACGACGATGTGATCATATCGGCATCGCCGGAGTTCCTGTTAAAGCCGCTTGAAAAGCGCCTGCACATCCGCGTGATCGCCTCGCGCGTATCGCCTGTTGACGGAAAGACTACCGGTGAAAACTGCTATCACGAGGAAAAGGTGAGGCGCTTCAAAGAGGTCTTTCCCGACGGCGAGATCCACAGCTTTTACTCGGACAGCTACTCCGACGAGCCGCTCGCCCTGCTCGCGAAAAAGGCGTATATCGTCAAGGATAACGAAGTGACCGCATGGGATTATTCCCGACATAAAACGAATCTGAGGACATGAAAACGGGGCTGTCGCACGAAGAAACGCGATAGCCCCTTTTGGTGTCATTCTGAGCTTGTCGAAGAATCTTACAGTGCAATCTATCCAACTTCATTACACCTTTCATGTGTAATCTAACGGAAAAGTATGCACTTTCAGATTCTTCACTGACGTTCAGAATGACATTTTTTGTTTTGCGACAG
>JAFSRK010000124.1 GCA_017446165.1 Ruminococcus sp. | reverse complement strand
TGTAGCCCTTTAAGATATAGGAGGGGTTATGGCAGGCGACAAAGTCAGCCTTGTTGATATAGTAGGGGGACTTGATGGGCTTATCACCGAATCTTAAGTGGGAAATGGTGATACCGCCGGTCTTCTTGGAGTCATACTGGAAGTATGCCTGTACGTACTTGTCGGTGTGGTCGCCGATGATCTTGATGGAGTCCTTGTTCGCGCCGACGGTACCGTCGCCGCCGAGACCCCAGAACTTGCACTCGATGGTGCCTTCTGCCGCGGTGTTGGGAGCGGGCTCCTCGGGCAGAGAAAGGTCGGTGACATCGTCAACGATGCCGAGGGTGAAGTTGTGACGGGGCTCGTCCTTCGCGAGTTCCTTGTATACTGCGAAGACACTGGAGGGAGGAGTATCCTTGGAGCCCAGACCGTAACGGCCGCCGATGACCTTGGCGGTGCAGCCCTTCGCAGCCAGAGCAGCGACTACGTCGAGGTAGAGCGGCTCGCCCAGAGCGCCGGGTTCCTTTGTACGGTCGAGAACAGCGATCTTCTTGGCGGTAGCCGGGATCGCTTCGATGAGCTTCTCAGCGCTGAACGGACGGTAGAGTCTGACCTTGACCAGACCGACCTTCTCGCCGGCAGCGTTCATGTAGTCGATAACTTCCTCAGCGACGTCGCAGATGGAACCCATCGCTACGATAACGCGCTCAGCGTCGGGAGCGCCGTAGTAGTTGAAGAGCTTGTAGTCGGTGCCGAGCTTCGCGTTGACCTTGTCCATGTACTCTTCTACGATAGCGGGCAGAGCGTTGTAATACTTGTTGCAAGCCTCTCTGTGCTGGAAGAAGATGTCGCCGTTCTCGTGAGAACCGCGCATGGTGGGATGCTCGGGGTTCAGAGCGCGCTTACGGAACGCAGCGACTGCGTCCATATCGGTCATCTCTTTGAGGTCCTCATAGTCCCAGATCTCGATCTTCTGGATCTCGTGGGAGGTACGGAAACCGTCGAAGAAGTTGATGAACGGTACGCGGCCCTTGATGGAAGCGAGGTGAGCGACAGCGCCCAGATCCATAACTTCCTGGGGGTTGGTTTCAGCCAGCATCGCAAAGCCGGTCTGACGGCAGGCGTAGACGTCGGAGTGATCGCCGAAGATGTTCAGCGCGTGGGACGCAACGCAGCGAGCGGAAACGTGGAAAACGGACGGGAGCAGCTCGCCCGCGATCTTGTACATGTTCGGGATCATCAGCAGAAGTCCCTGAGAAGCAGTGTAGGTGGTGGTCAGCGCACCGGCGTTCAGAGAGCCGTGTACGGTACCCGCAGCGCCTGCCTCGGACTGCATCTCTTCGACCTTGACGGTGGTTCCGAAGATGTTCTTCTGACCCTGTGCAGACCACTGGTCAACGTAGTCAGCCATCGGGCTGGACGGTGTGATCGGGTAGATGCCCGCAACCTCGGTAAATGCGTAGGACACATAAGCCGCGGCGTTGTTGCCGTCCATGGTTTTCATTTTTCTAGCCATATTTTCCTCCTGTATTTCACCGCTGTAAGATGAGCTCGGTCTTACACCGGTTTGGATTGATTGTGCGTCGTGCGAAATGAAAAAACGCACAGACTATCACATATATTATATTACCACTTTTTCAGCGCTCTGTAAAGGGATAAATAGGGCAAATCAGGCAAAAAATGACAAAAGGTTACGAATGAGGAAGGAGGGGTCGGTAATGAGGAATGCGGAATGTGGAATTAGGAATGAGGAGCGAGGAATCCGCCCCTACGTCATCGTTGCGATATCGGTTTATCCCGTAGGGGACGATGCCTACATCGTCCCGCAGAATGACGGGCGATGATGTTCTATTCAGCCGCAGATAAGGGGGGAACGTTCCTGCCGGCGGGCGACCGATGGTCGCCCCTACAATTAACTGCCAACCTCCAACTACCAACTATTGTCTACTGATTTATCGCTATTCCCCAAAATATCATTCCGACTTACATTGACATTTTTTTATCATGCCATATAGACAATCCGATTTTTTATGGTAAAATAAAAGAAATAAAGATTTTTCCGGAGGTACTATGTATCGGAATTGTATCTTTGATCTGTACGGTACGCTCATTGATATCCGCACGGATGAATATTCGGTCAATTTCTGGCGCAAGGCGGTCTCCGTCTTTGCACAGAGAAAGGCTTCGTTCAGTCCGTCGGAGCTGAACCGCAGTTATCATAAATATGTCAAGTTCGCCCAGTTCAGAGAGAAGCTCAGGCACCCGTTGTACAAGCACTTTGACATCGACCTGCTCGAGGTGTTCCGACGGCTGTACGCCGACAAGGGGATCATCGCCGATATGGAGCTGCTCAGAAAGACCGCCATTCGTTTTCGCAAGGCGTCGACCGAGAGGCTGTGTCTTTATGACGGCGTGATCGACCTGCTCGAATCGCTCAAGGCGGCGGGCAGAAGGGTCTACCTCCTGTCCAACGCTCAGGAGAGCTTCACCGTACCCGAGATGGAGGAGCTGGATATCCTCAAGTATTTTGACGGCGTGATGATCAGCTCCGAGGAGCGCGTATGCAAGCCCCAGAAGGAGTTCTTTGAACGCCTGATCGAAAAATACAATCTCGACAAGAGCGAGAGCATCATGATCGGCAACGACAAGAACTCGGACATGATGGGCGCTCACGGCGCGGGTATCGACGGTCTGTATATCCATCAGGAGATCTCGCCGCCCGTCGAGGATGAAAGCGAGATCTGTGCCAAATGGAAGATCATGGACGGCGACGTATATAAGATCAAGGAGTACATCCTTGCGGAATGATTGAAACCGACTATTCTGTTGAATCTTCGTATAAAAGCATCGGGAGGTGCTGTTATGAAAAAGAATCTGATTACAAAAATCGCACTCATCGTTGCGATCATCGCGTTTGTGTTCTCTGTGGTGACGATGATCCGCGCGTTCATCATCAACATGGGGATCGTCCTCGCGATCGTTCAGGTCATCGGCACCGCGATCATCGTCGCGATCTGTGCCATCATGCTCTATGTGCTGAGTAACACCGAGGATGAAGAGGATGACGAGACCCCGAAAGAAAAGCCGGAGGCTGAAGAAGTCGCCGAGACTGACATCACCGAGACTGACATCACCGAGACCGTCGCCGAGCAGGATGTCGGCAGCGTCGATATCGAATTGAACGATATCGAGGATGTACCCGAATTCAAATACGATCTGTCGAATTTCGAATGATCCAAAAAATTGACCCGCTTCTTCACCGAAGCGGGTCT
This sequence comes from Ruminococcus sp., assembly GCA_017446165.1. Lineage (GTDB taxonomy): Bacteria > Bacillota > Clostridia > Oscillospirales > Acutalibacteraceae > Ruminococcoides. The sequence continues at coordinate 1,995 of JAFSRK010000124.1, read as the reverse complement.
GTTGTTTTTGTCAGTCAATAAAGGAAAAGGCTTCCGTATCGAAAATGTACTCCTTGTTATCGCGGTCAGCCATGAAGAAGCGGTGACCCGTGACATAGGAAAAGCGGGTCATGTCGCGGAAGATGAAGAAGCGGTCGTCGGTGCAGGAAAGGTCGGCGTATCCCGCCGTGTGGTAGGAGGCGAAGTCGGTCGGGATCAGCGTGTCGACCTCGCGCTCGCGGTCGGTCTTGCCGAAGTGAACGAGCTTTGCGTAGTTATCGCTGACCCTGTCCCACGCGGGGTCGCAGTTGAACCATTCGCCGTCATACAGGAACTTGACCCACTCGTGACCGTCGCCGTGGGCGGTGCATAGTCCGTACTCACAGAAGCAGTCGATCCCGCGCTGCAGCAGCGCAAAGCGCAGGACGTAGGCAAAGCCGTAGCAAAGGCTCTTTCTGTCGCGCAGGGCTTTATAGATCTCGTCCCCGGGATAGGTGAACAGAGGAGAACCCAGCTCTTTGTTGTCGGTGCGGTCGTGATCGTAGATCATCGTGTGGGTCACGGCAAGGTAGATCTTGAGGATCTTGTCCAGCTCGTTGTCCTCGAGAGCGGCTTCGTGGTTGGCGATCCTGAGGAATTCGTCGTCCATGAAGGCGAGGATCCCCGATTGCTTTTCGGGAGTATAGGCATAGGAGAAATGCACATCGTTGCCGCGGACTTCGGCGCCGCTGAGGAAAAAGTAATAGGGACTCTCGCGCAGAAGCTCGAGCAGCTCGTCGGGCGTGACGGTATCTGTGTCGAGCGTTACGCTGTCGGCGCGGGTGAGCATACCCTCCATCAGTAAGGCATATGCCTCTTTGTCGCGGTCGGACAGCCGTTCGCGGTCATCCGGCTCGAGGACACAGTGGTCGACGGCGGTGACGGCGCGGTACCCGGCAGGTGATTCAGTTGGAGCGGTGGTGTTCGCGACAGGCGTGCCGACGGAGCATGCCGAAAACAGCAGGCACACCGCAAGCACCGGCGCGAGTAGAATTTTTTTCATAGAGCATCCGAAGATAAAACCCCGAACAGCAGTTGTTCGGGGTTATGATTTGTGGGGTTAATCAGTTATTTTGACTCAGATATGATCAGGCCTTGCCCGAGGCATAGAAGTAATTGCCGACAGAGCTGTCGACGGCTTCACCGGCAAGATACTTGCGGATGATCATCGCGTCGCGCAGTGACAGGAACTTATCGCCCGAAACATCGGCGTACTGGGCGTTGTAGCTCAGGGTCTCACCTGCTGCCACGCGCTGGGCAAAGGTCGCGTCGAGGATGGTGACCGAATAGTCGCCGTCAGCATCGCCAAAGCAGCCGTCGGCAGGCTCGACGGTGCAGATGGTGTAGGGGTTGATGGAGCCGTGCGCCTTGCTCTGGTAGTAGATGCGGTTCTCGTTGACGTCGACCATGTACTGGATAACGTGAGAGATATCGGTGGTACCGGCAGTCTCAGCCTTGAAGCGGAAACGTGCAAAGCGCTTTGTCGCGTCGTTGAATACGGCAACGCCCTGCGCCTTGGTGAAGTTATAGTTGATGATATCCGGGGTGGCATAGTTCATGACGATAGAGGAGCTGTAGATGCTGTAGGGGAAGCAGTACTTCTCGACCTCCGGCTCGTCGTCATCCGCCATGTAAATCGCCGTCTGGGGGACAAAGGATACATAGTCGCTGTCATATTCCATGTGGACCTGACCGTCGAGAATCTTGGTGTCGCCGGCATACAGCCCGACAAAGAGCAGGAACTCGTCGCCGACGGGAACCTCGACCGGGTTCGCGCCGTTCACGGTGACGGTCAGCGTGCCGTTATCAGCCGCAGAAGCGGGTACGGAAAACGCCGCTGTCATGACGACCATGATCAGAGTCAGTGCAACGCAAAGGAGCTTTTTCATGATAGGACCTCCATCGTATACTATATTCATCCTAATTATACGATATAATTCCGCTAAATGCAAGTAAAGATTTTATGAACAAAAAGGA
>JAFSRK010000123.1 GCA_017446165.1 Ruminococcus sp. | reverse complement strand
ATCGGCGTGACCTACGGCTACGGCATCCGTCAGGCGATGATCGACGCGGGTGCGGCGAGATTCGCCGACAAGCCCCTTGATCTTCTGCCATTGATCCTGAACCCGCAATCATGAATCTCCGGAACAGCGCATACACTTTACCAAAGATGTGTAAAGGATGATGTGCATGTTCCGCAGTATACGGATCAAAAACGCCAAACTGACGATCTTCTCGATCGCCTGTTTTCTGATTTTTCTGGCTGTCTGCCTGCTGATGCTCCGCGCGTCGCCGCCCGACAGCGTTGAGGTCGAGGGCGAGACCGTCGGCTTGAAGATCGGCTCCGATGAGGATATCGAAGCGTTTATCACAAAGTGCGGCTATCCGGTCGAGGGCTGTGTCAGCGACGAGGATATCACCGTCCCGAAGAACTGGAACGCCGCTTATACCGACTATAACGAACTCCAGCTTGATCAGGGCTTTGACCTGCGCGCCTACAAGGGCAAGCCTGCTCGCAAGCTGGTCTATGCCCTGTCGGATTCCGACGCCTGTGTGACGATTCTCGCAACCGACGACAGGATCATCGCGGCGGACATCTCCCCGATGAACGGCGAGGCGTCCCGACCGCTGATCACCGAAACCTCTCATGAGGAGAATGCCGAATGAAAGAACGACTCGACAAATGGATATCGTCCCAGACCGCCCTCAGCCGCAAGGAGGCGCAAAAGGCGATCAGGGACAAGCGCGTGACGGTGGCAGGCGAGGTCTGCCGGACGGTGGACACAAAGGTCGATACCGACGCGGACGCCGTTACGCTCGACGGCAAGCCGATCGCCTATCAAAAGCACGTTTACTATATGATGTACAAGCCCGAGGGAGTCGTTTCGGCGACCGAGGACAAGGTCGAAAAGACCGTGATGGATATCCTGCCGAAGGAGCTTGTCCGCGACGGACTCTTTCCCGCGGGCAGACTCGATAAGGATACCACGGGACTGTTGATTCTCACCGACGACGGCGACTACGCCCACCGCATGCTCTCGCCGAAAAAGCATGTGGACAAGGTCTATCTCGCCTCCCTTGACAAGGAACCCGACGAAAGCATCCCGACGGCTTTCGCCGCCGGTATCACGCTCTCGGACGGCACCGCCTGTAAGCCCGGACAAGCCGTTTGCCTCGGAAATCATATGGTGCGCGTCACCATCAGCGAGGGTAAGTACCATCAGGTCAAGCGCATGTTCGCGGCGCTCGGCTACCGCGTGACCGCCCTGAAAAGAGAGCAGATCGGCGCTCTCATGCTGGACGAGGGGCTTGCAATCGGCGAAACTCGCCCGATGAGCGGAGAAGAAGCGCAGAAAGTTTTCGAAAATCAGCCGCTTTTCGGCTGATTTTCAGCCCGATATGAGGATAATTATTCTCAAAATGCACATGAAAACCCGTGAAAAATACGCATATTTTCTAACTACCTTGTAAAATTCGCCTAAAAATGGATATCCGTTTTTGCCACCATCGGGATATTGTCTAAATTTTCGCATGAATATTTAGTAAAAAAAGATGTGGTAATGCCTTTTGATTTGTGCTATATTATATTCGTACTATCACAAGTGTGACAGATTGGATATTAATGGAGGTTTTCTAATGGCTAATGTTTCATTACAACACGTTTACAAAATTTATGACGGCGGCGTAGTCGCAGTTACCGACTTCAACCTCGAGATCGAGGATAAGGAATTTATCATCCTCGTAGGTCCTTCCGGTTGCGGTAAGTCCACCACTCTCCGTATGATCGCAGGTCTTGAAGACATCTCCAAGGGCGAACTGTACATCGGCGACAAGCTCTGCAACGACGTCGCTCCCAAGGACAGAGATATCGCGATGGTTTTCCAGAACTACGCTCTGTATCCGCACATGACCGTTTATGATAACATGGCGTTCGGTCTGAAGCTCCGCAAGATGCCCAAGGAAGAGATCAAGGCGCGCGTTTCCGAGGCTGCCCGCATCCTCGGCATCGAGCAGTACCTCGACAGAAAGCCGAAGGCTCTCTCCGGCGGTCAGAGACAGCGTGTCGCGCTGGGTCGTGCGATCGTCCGTGATCCTAAGGTATTCCTCCTCGACGAGCCGCTCTCCAACCTCGATGCTAAGCTCCGTGCTAACATGAGAACCGAGATCTCCAAGCTCTACCAGAGACTGGGAACCACCTTCATTTATGTAACCCATGACCAGACAGAGGCTATGACAATGGGTACCCGTATCGTTGTCATGAAGGACGGCTTCATCCAGCAGGTTGATACTCCTCAGCATCTGTATGATCTGCCCTGCAACGAGTTCGTCGCCGGCTTCATCGGCTCCCCGCAGATGAACTTCATCGACGCTGTCCTCGTTAAGGAAGGCGGCAAGTTCGCCCTCAAGTTCGACGAGTACACCATCTATCTGCCCGAGAGCAAGAACAAGAACGGCTGCCTCGAGCCTTATGCCGGCAAGGAAGTCCGCTTCGGTATCCGCCCCGAGCATGTTCACGACGAGCCCGAGTTCATCGAGAAGTGCGAGAACGGCAACGGCCTGATCAACGCGAACGTCGTCGTTACCGAGCTGATGGGCGCTGAGATTTATCTGTATGTCAACATCGGCGGCAACCAGGTCACCGCTCGCGTAGAGCCGACCTCCACCGCGAAGCCCGGCGATTACATCGACGTCGCTTTCGAGCTTGACAAGATCCACATCTTCGATAAGGAAACCGAGATGACCATCACCAACTGATATATTATATATTAGTATAGGTCGATCCCAATGACAGTTGATCCCCCGACTCCGGTCGGGGGATTTTTGCATTCATGCGATTTTGCATGATGACGTAGGGGACGATGCCACATCGTCCCGCGACCTTTCTGTTATATGCTGTCTACTACGAAACGATGCACCTATCCGTAGGGACGACCGATGGTCGCCCCTACAACTGATCACTAACCACCGGTCACTGTTCACTTAATGACGGTCGCCCCTACGTTATCATCACAACGTCGGTTCAATCCGTATTACCAACCATAAATACATATTGAAAAACGTCCCGCTATCCTGTAAGATTATCTCATAACGAACGTATATAATGACAGAACGGAGGTGACGCGTTGAACGACAGGGAGCTGATACGCCTTTTGCGGAAAAATCCCGCAAAGGGCTTTGACATGATGACAAAAACCTACGGCGGCTTGCTGTATGCGGTCGTCCGCGGACGATTGTCCGTCGAGCATTTCGGCTCGGCTCAGGTCGAGGATGTCGTCGCCGACACGTTCAGCGACTTTTATCTCAGCCTGTCATTCTTCGCCCCCGACCGCTGCAGTATCAAAAGCTACCTCTGTGTGATGGCGCGGAACAAGGCGACGGATATCCTCCGAAAAAACTGCATTGTTCAGCTACCCTTGGAGGACGCGGAGGATGTGCTGATCGTGTCCGATACCATCGGGGACAGCGAACTGCGCTCACAGGTACTCGACGCGGTCAAAGCCCTCGGCGAGCCTGACAGCATTATCCTCATCCGCAAGTATTATCTCGGTCAGCCGACTAAGGAGATCGCGTCATCCCTCGACCTCAGCCCGTCGAACGTCGATACCCGCACCCACCGCGCGATCGAAAAGCTGAGAAAACGTTTCGGAGGAACAACATGAAAAAAACTGTCACTAATATACTCGACGACTGTCAGCCGCAGGAGCTTGACAGCCTGCTCGAGCAGATCGACGCCGACCTGCCCACCGAGGCGGATCCCGAGCGGATCAAAGCCCTCGCCATGCAGAAGGCGGGCGTCATCCCGCGCCGCCGCACCGTGCGCAGGATCGCCCTGATCGCCGCATGCATCACAGTTCTCGCGGGGATTCTCGTCGGTTGTTATGTCGCCGAAAAAGTCGAATACGACAACGCCGTCAGGTTCTTTGATCTCAACAACCTCGACACCGACGGAATGTCCCGCGGCGATATCAAGCGCGTCTACCGCGATATCACGACCGAGAGCTTTCGGTACGACGACAGCTATTCGATCTTATCGAGCGATCACGTCGAGGGCGTGGATATCAGCATCACCAACAACTTTAATAACAATATCGGCAACGATCAGATCGAGTCGATGAATTACGGTTTACCGCTCTTTCAGGTCTACGGAGATATCCCCGACAAGACAATGTACTTTGTCGGCGACGAATGCGAGAAGAACGCGAACGGCGAGACCGTCTGGCGCACAAAGCTCCCGCATTACTGCAACAGCGCTCATATCGCGGGCGACAGAGTTCTTGTATGGGGCGAATATATCTATGACGATCTGCACGATTATATGCACACCCATGTCGCGCTGATCGACGATAAAGATGGAAAAATCCTCTGGGACAAGACGCTTGACAGCGAGTACCGCTTTGACGAATCTGCCTGTGCCGTGATGACTGACGGCGGAAAGATCGCCGTGCTGACCCTTGCGACCGACGACCGTTTTTCCGATGAAAAGGTTTTGGTGTTCCGTGAGCTGGATACAAAGGGAAAAGTCCTCACCGAGCGGGAACTGCCGGAGGATGATCTTACCTTTATTCATCGGATGATCCCGCTGACCGACGGCTGGCTGGCTCAGGTCAGCGAAACCGTTTCCGCGGATACGACAGCGGATGTCAGTGAGATCCGGGACAAGTGGATCAGGCTCGATCAAAGCGGTGAGATCAAAGGGGAGTGGCATTTTCCGGAGGAGGACGAGAACGATTCCTTTGAGCTTATCGACATCAGGGAATTCGACGGTAGGATCTACCTCTCCGCACAGGCGAATCGACTCGAATCAACGCTCTCACAGACCGCCGATTATGATCATATCCCCATGGATTCGGAAAACCTTTCGGACGGCTTCACCGATGAGCTGCGCGACGCGGCGCGCGAGGACTACAGCTCCGTGCTGTTTGTGTACGATCCCGCGACCGACAAGCCCGAGCGCTTCTATTCCGTCGGCGGCACCATGGCGGGCAAGCTCTGCACTGACGACAGCGGCAACCTCGTCTGGCAGGTCGGGCGCATCGTGAAATGCGGCTGGGCGCCGTGGGCGAATTCATTCCAGTATTACGGCATCACCCGACGCTACGACTATACCTTCAGCGACGACGGCACAGCGCTGAGGGAGGAGAAGACCAACCACTTTAACAGCTTCAGAACCTTGTAGTATTAGGCTCCCTTTCGGGGAATCCTGAGCGTGGCGAAAAAGATGAATGAAAGCGCAGTCCCCCTTGTCTAAAGGGGGATAAAGGGGGATATATCAATTGTTTGAGCGAAGCGAGTCACTAAGCGCGATCATATATAATCCCTCCGAGTTCGCCTACGGCGAACCCACCTCTCCGTTGTATGGATTCTGTAGCCCAAATCACAGATTTGGACAGAATCTCACCTTTAGTCAAGGGAGGCTTTTATAGTTTTTTCCATAGCAAGAGGCTTCCTTTCGGGGAAGCCTTTTTCGTTTCCATATCTTGTGGTGCAGAGGATATATGACCACAAGTCCGCTCGATGTTCATAAAAAATTTGCAAAATTGTAATATCAGGGCTGTATTTTTCGCCTATAATTCAAAACTGCACAACCGAAAAACTGCTCCTCTGCCGAAAAATGCCGATTTTATCGCATTTTTTGACCCGAAGCTCTCATTATTCTTTTACCGCAAAATATTACTATTGTGCAATCATTATGAAAGATTTGTCCGTTTTTTTCGTTTTGATATGAAAAAAGCACAACAGATTTTGAAAAAAAGGTTGCAATTTCTGACCCTTTTGTGTAAAATGTATATGAGATAGGTGGCTTCTTTAGGTAAATCACCAAATCGTTCGGTATTTTGACTATTTTTATTTTGATAAAAAACGGAGGAGCAATATGTCCAACAGATTATTTCAGGGCGTTATCCATCAGATGAAGGACGCCATCGACAGAACAATCGGAGTTGTTGATGAGACCGCGGTCGTGATCGCATGCTCGGAGCTTGGCAGGATCGGTGAAGTCAACGATAGTATCAACGCCGAGACCCTTTCGGCGACCGTTCCGTTTGTAATCAACGGACACACATTCAAGTCATTCGGTTCCTCATCCAGAGCTGAGTACGCCGTATTCGTATCGGGCAGCGACGAGATCGCCCAGAAATACGCCCAGCTCCTGGCGGTATCGCTGTCGTCGATCAAGCAGTACTACGACGAGAAGTATGACCGTTCAAACTTCATCAAGAACGTCATCCTCGACAACATCCTGCCCGGCGATATCTATCTCAAGGCGCGCGAGCTTCGCTTCAACAGCGAGGTCAGCCGCGTCGTCATGCTGATCAAGATCACCTCAAAGACCGATATCTCCGCCTTTGACGTCGTTCAGAACCTGTTCCCCGACAAGACAAAGGACTTTGTTATCAATATCAACGAGACCGAGATCGCGCTCGTCAAGGAGATCCGTCAGGGCATCTCCTCGAAGGATCTCGAGAAGCTCGCCGGCTCGATCGTCGACACCCTCTCCTCCGAGTTCTATACTCACTGTGTCGTCGGTATCGGCACCACCGTCGTCGGCATCAAGGATCTGGCGCATTCCTTCAAGGAGGCTCAGGTCTCGCTTGAGGTCGGCAAGGTATTCGACACCGAGCGCACCATCGTCAGCTATGACAACCTCGGCATCGCCCGACTGGTCTATCAGCTTCCGACCACCCTGTGCGACATGTTCTTAAAGGAAGTCTTCAAGCGCGGCTCTATCGACACCCTCGATCAGGAGACCCTGTTCACCATCCAGAAGTTCTTTGAGAACAACCTCAACGTCTCCGAGACCTCCCGCAAGCTGTTTGTACACCGCAACACGCTCGTGTACCGTCTTGAGAAGATCAAGAAGCTGACGGGTCTCGACCTCAGAGAGTTTGAGGACGCGATCGTCTTCAAGGTAGCGCTGATGGTCAAGAAGTACCTCACCTCCAGCCCGACAAAGTATTGATGAGGCTTCCCCTTGGGGGGAAGCTGTCAGCGTATGCTGACTGATGAGGGGCTGACTCGGCTGATCAATTTCTTTAGCAAAGAGTCATGAGTTTTTCTTCACCTGTGACCTGATACACCTTGTTTGTCGGACTGAGTCCGGGGGTGTATCGGCAACGTATGCCCCTCATCCGACCAATTTGTCTTGATCGACAAATTGCCCACCTCCCCCCCCGAGGGGAAGGCTCAATCCCCATCAAATACCAACCCCAAAAGGATTTGTTATTATGATAGAATTCAAAAACGTATCGAAGGTATATGCCTCCAACGGCGCTCATGCGCTGGATAACGTCAGCATCAACATCGCCAAGGGTGAATTCGTATTCATCGTCGGCGCGTCCGGTGCGGGCAAGAGTACCTTCCTCAAACTGATCATGCACGAGGAACAGCCGACCTCCGGCTCGATCATCGTCAACGACATGTTCCTTGAGCGGCTTCCGCGCCGCAAGGTACCGTACCTCAGACGTACCATGGGCATCGTTTTCCAGGACTTCCGTCTGATCTCGAAGATGACCGTGTATGAGAACGTCGCGTTCGCGATGCGCTGTGTCGGCAAGAAGAACAGCACCATCAAGAAGCGTGTACCCTATATCCTCGACCTCGTCGGACTCTCCGACAAGGCGAACGACCACCCGAACGAGCTGTCCGGCGGCGAACAGCAGCGCGTATCGCTTGCGCGCGCGCTGGTCAACAACCCTGCGCTGATCATCGCCGACGAGCCGACCGGTAACGTCGACCCCGAGATGAGCTATGAGATCATCGAACTCCTGTCAGAGATCAACAAGCGCGGCACCACCGTTCTGGTCGTCACCCACGAGCATGAGCTGGTCAAGAGCTTCGCCAAGCGCGTGATCAACATCGAAAACGGCAGAGTCGTCGCGGATTCTGCGGATGAAGAATACATCGCGATCTGACGGAGGGTAACACATGAGCAGTTTAGGTTACCTCATTAAAGAGGGCTTTAAAAATCTTTTCAATAACCGCATGATGAGCCTCGCGTCTATCGGCGTTCTGATCTCGTGTCTGGTGCTGACCGGTTCGGCTGTCATGCTGACCGTCAACGTCACCAACATCGTCGACTCCGTCAGTGACAAGAACCTGACGAACGTTTACCTCAACGACGATATGGATCACCTCCACGCGGTCGCGATCGGTCAGGATCTGCTTGCCGTCGACCATGTCGTCGACGCTCAGCTGATCGAAAAGGACGAGGCGATGGAAGCCTATCGCGAGCAACTCGGCGAAGATATTTTCCAGAACATGACCGGCAAGGGCAACCCCTTCCCGTATTCCTACAGGATCACCGTCGATACCGAGACCATGCAGAACGTCGAGCAGTATGACGCCGTCGTCGAGCAGTTAAAGCAGGTCAAGCTCGTTCGCAACGGCGAGGTCCTCGGCTCCGTCGCTTCGGTATCGTCCCACCGCGACATGGCTCAGAAGCTGACGAGCCTCTCGTCCCTGATCACCATGATGAGCTTCTGGATCATCTTAGCGCTCGCGGTCATCTCGCTGTTCATCATCGCGAACACCATCCGCATGACCATGTTCTCCCACCGCTTTGAGATCAGTATCATGAAGTCGGTCGGCGCGACCAACGCCTTTGTCCGTATCCCCTTCATCGTTGAGGGCATCATCATCGGTCTGGTTTCGGCGGCGGTATCCATCGCGATACTGTTCTTCCTGTCGAACGCGGTCATCGCTGCCGTGAAGTCGATCCTGCCGTTCCGGCTGACCCCGCTCACCGACATCATCTGGTACATCACCGGCGCCTTCGTGGGAGCCGGCGTGATCGTGGGTGCGCTCGGATCGCTGCTGTCCATCAGCCGTTTCTTAAAGCGCGAGGGTAACGAGATCCTCGGCTGGTAATCACTTGAAGTACGACTGATACGAAAGGAGTACATATGAAAAAACTATTGTCTATCCTGTTGGCGTCGCTGATCGTCGTCTGCGGTATCATCTCGGTATCCGCGACCGATATCGACGATCTCGAGCAGCGTCAGGCCGAGCTGGAAGCCCAACAGGCTGAGAATGAGAAGAAGCTCGAAGAGCAGGGCGCGGCTGTCGAACAGCAGCAGGGCGAGATCGACGAGATCAACGCTCAGCTCGAATCTGTTTCCAAAGAGATCCGCGCATGCCACCAGAATATCCTCGACATTGAGAAAGAGATCAATACCAAGCAGACCCAGATCGACGCCGCTAACGAGAAGATCGAAGCCAACATGGATGTGCTTCGTCAGCGCCTCAAGGCGATCTACATCGCGGGCGACGTCAGCTCGCTCGAGGTTATCCTCGGCGCGAAGGATTTCTCCGACTTCCTCGATAAGCTGCAGCTTGTCCAGTATGTCAGCAACCACGACGAGGAGCTGATCAACAAGATCCAGAAGCAGCTCGACGGTATCGCCGCCGAGAAGAAGGAGCTGGAGACGGATAAGGCGGAGCTGGAGGAGGAGAAAGAGACCCTCGGCGCCAAGCAGGACGAACTCAATCAGATCCTTGAAGATAACAAAGAGGTTCTCGCCAACCTCCAGAATGAATACGACAGAACCCAGCTGGATATCACGCTCAACGAAGACGAGCTGAACGGTCTGAGCAGCGAGATCCAGGAATACTACCGCAAGCAGCGCGAGGCGATCGCAGCTCAGCAGGCGGCTGCAGCGGCAGCGGCGGCGAACTCCGGTGATTCCGGCGAGTCCGGCGGCTCCGCATATATTGATTCCGGCGCGGCGACCCAGATCGATGCCGGCGGCGGTTGGGTATGGCCGACCCCCGGCTGCTACACCCTGACCTCGGTATTCAACGAGTCCCGCTCCTATGAGAGCCACGGCGGTATTGATATCGGCGCGAGCATGGGTACGCCCATCTATGCGGCGAATTCCGGCACGGTCGTATCCTCCAACAATACCTGTAACCATGTCAGCAGCGGCGGCAACTGGTGCAGCTGCGGCGGCGGCTACGGCAACTACGTCTGGATCCTCCACGACAACGGCTATGAGACCATCTACGGTCACATGACCGCGACCGCCGTCAGCACCGGCGATACCGTATCGGCAGGTCAGCTGATCGGCTATGTCGGTTCCACAGGCTGGTCGACCGGTCCTCACCTCCACTTCGAGCTGAGAATCGGCGGCGTCAAGAGCGATCCGATGAACTTATTCTAAACAGCACTTCAAGCTGCCCGAAGGTGTCTTCGGGCAGCTTTTCTTGACATATATCATAGACCATGCTATAATCATAGCAACCAAATAAAGGGGGTTATTATCATGATTCAGAAAAGAAGTATTGCTCTGTGCATCGTACTGTCCATCATCACCTTTGGCATCTATGGGATCTATTGGTTCGTTATGTTACATAACGAGGCTATGGTAGCCGCGAACGAGCAGGAGGGAACATCTGCCGGCGTAGCGTTCCTGCTCACCCTCGTCACCTGCGGTATCTACGGTTTCTACTGGAACTACAAGCAGGGCGAGAAGATCGACAAGGCATATGCTGACAGAGGTCTGCCCACCGGCAGCCGTTCCATTGTCTATCTTGTTCTCAGCATCTTCGGTCTGAGCATCATCTCTTATGCGCTGATGCAGGATTCTCTCAACAAGATCGCCGAGTAATGATCTGTTGATCTGATGCAACAAAGATTCATGAGAATAGCAAAGCCTACAGCCATCGTTCTGGCTATAGGCTTTACTTATTTTTTGATCCGCGAGCTGACGGGCTTTTCACTTTTCTGCCCGATCTATAAGGTGTTCGGCGTCTACTGCCCCGGATGCGGGGTAGGGCGGATGTGCGTGCATCTCGCTCACGGCGAGATCGCCCGGGCTTTTTCGTCAAACTGCGCGGTATTCTGCCTGCTGCCGATCCTGCTCGTATTCGCGGTATTCCACGCAGTGCGCTATGTGCGCTTCGGCGAGAAAAAGATGTACAAGGCGGAGAAGATCGGCGTGTGGGTGCTGGCGATCCTTCTGCTGATCTTTGCGGTCGTGCGCAATCTTTACCCGATCGACATCCTGATCCCATAATAATCCACGATCCCTTCGCATAGAATGATGCGGAGGGATTTTTATGATTACCGCATTTCACATCATGGACAACACCCGTACGGGCGTCGGCGCGTTGCTCAGCCTGTTCCGCCGCAACCGCATCCGCGTCGAGCATCGTTACTGTGACGCAGTCGCCGTGACGAGCATCGTGTATGAGCTGCACCGCGGAAAGGTGACATGGGCGAGCGTGGACAGGTTCGCGGGCGACCAACGTGCCGCGTTGTTGTGCCGCGAGGGGATCTCTCTGCCCTCCGACAGAGGCTACAGGCGATTTGTCAGCGACGAGCTGCGGATCCGCCTGTGCGAGAACGCCGCCTTGTACCTGCTGAATAACTGCACCTATCCGGTCCGGGTCGCCCTGATCGACGACAGCGGCGACCATGCGGGGCTGTGCCGCTATCTGGCTGAGAGTACCGACCGCGTGACCGTCGTGACCGGGAAAACACGGCTCTACCTCGATGAAGCCGACCGACTCTTGCAGGAGAAGGGCGCGGTCATCAGCGTGACAAAAGGCATCTCAGCGCTGAAAAATGCCGACCTCATCATCGCTCCTGCACGGCTCGAGGGCGATCTGCACTGTGCCGACAACGCGGTCATCCTCTCTGCCGCCGAGCCGACCGTCGCCCAGAACGCTCCGGTCATCCACGACTACAGCTTCGATCTGCCGCGCAAATTCAGCGAGCTGAAGCCCGACTACCTCGACGATATGTACTTTGCCTCGGCGCTCTATACCCTCGCGGGCGCACACGAGCTGGGCAGCTCCGTTTTTCGGCGGTGTACCGACGGCAGAACCATCCACACCCGAAAAAGCCTCACAGAACAGCTCAAAAAGCGGCTCCAAGCCGTCCAAAAATCTTGACAGTGCGCCTCAAAAGGAATATAATACATCATGTATGCGAATATCCAATCCAACTCAAGAAAGGAATATGAAATATGGCTAAACAGGTAATGGTAACCGCCGAAGGTTTGAAAGCGCTCGAGGAAGAGCTGGATTATTTAAAAGGCGAAAAACGTAAAGAAATAGCAGAGAAGATCAAGGTTGCGCGTTCCTACGGCGACCTTTCCGAGAACAGCGAGTATGACGACGCGAAAAACGAGCAGGCGATGCTCGAGGCGCGCATCGTCACCATCGAGGCGACCCTCAAGAACGCTGTCATCATAGACGAAGACGCGATCACCAACGAGCATATCCACATCGGCTCCAAGGTCCGCATGGAGAACATCTCCATGGGTCGCGAGGTCGAGTACAAGATCGTCGGCTCCAACGAGTCCGATCCCTCTCAGGGCAAGATCTCCGACGAATCCCCTGTCGGCATGGCGCTGCTCGGACATGCTGTCGGCGACGTCGTCGAGGTCGAGACTCCCTCCGGCTCCATCGGCTTCAAGGTACTTGAGATCTCCCGCTAAGGCTGACGGAGCTGTCGCCAAAGCCGACTGAGAAACATTTTTTAAAGAGGTAACTATGGAACAGAACTTAAATGAAATGCTGCGACTCAGGCGTGAGAAGCTCGCCGCTCTCCAAGAGGCGGGCAAGGATCCCTTTGTCATCACCAAATATGACCAGACCCACCACTCCGCCGATATCAAGGCGGACTACGACGCCCTCGAGGGACAGACCGTCTCCGTCGCGGGTCGTATGATGTTCAAGCGCGTGATGGGCAAGGCGTCATTCTGCAATATCCAGGATCTCAAGGGCAACATCCAGGCATATGTCGCCCGCGACTCCATCGGCGAGGAAAGCTACGCCGCGTTCAAGAAGTACGACGTCGGCGATATCATCGGCGTCAAGGGCGAGGTCTTCAAGACCAAGACCGGCGAGATCTCCGTCCACGCGTCCGAGGTCACCTTGCTCTCAAAGTCGCTCCAGATCCTGCCCGAGAAATACCACGGCCTGACCGATACCGACACCCGCTATCGCCAGCGCTACACCGACCTGATCATGAACGCCGAGGTCAAGGAGACCTTCGTCAAGCGTTCAAAGATCATCGCCTCCATTCGCCGCTTCCTCGACGGCAGAGGCTTTATGGAGGTTGAGACCCCCATGCTCGTTCAGAACGCCGGCGGCGCTGCCGCGCGTCCCTTCGAGACCCACTTCAACGCCCTCGACGAGGACTTGAAGCTCCGCATCTCCCTTGAGCTTTACTTGAAGCGTCTGATCGTTGGCGGACTCGAGCGCGTCTATGAGATCGGCAGAGTCTTCCGCAACGAGGGTCTTGACACCCGCCACAACCCCGAATTCACCCTGATGGAACTCTATCAGGCGTATACCGACTACCACGGCATGATGGATCTCACCGAGGCGATGTACCGCCATGTCGCTGAGGAGGTCAACGGCACCCCCGTGATCACCTACGGTGAGCATACCATTGATCTCGGCAAGCCCTTTGCCCGCGCGACCATGGTCGACCTCGTCAAGCAATACGCAAACGTCGACTGGAACGAGGTGGAGGATACCGCCGCGGCGCGTGAGATCGCGGACAAGCTCCATGTCGAGTATGAGGATCGCCACGAGAAGGGCGATATCCTCAGCCTGATCTTTGAGGAGTATGTCGAGGAGCATCTGATCCAGCCGACCTTCGTCATGGATCACCCGATCGAGATCTCGCCGCTGACCAAGAAAAAGCCCGAGGATCCCGCCTATGTCGAGCGCTTCGAGCTGTTCATCAACGGATGGGAGATGGCGAACGCCTACTCTGAGCTCAACGACCCGATCGACCAGCGCGAACGCTTCAAAGCGCAGGAGGCGCTGCTTGCGAAGGGCGACGAAGAGGCGAACACCACCGACGAGGACTTCCTCAACGCCCTCGAGATCGGCATGCCCCCCACAGGCGGCATCGGCTACGGCATCGACCGCCTCGTCATGATCCTCACGAACTCCCCCGCCATCCGCGACGTTTTATTGTTCCCGACGATGAAATCTTTGGATAAGTAATAAGCTCAAAAATGGCTTACCTATGCGGTTTTTGATAGTATCGAAACGATAAACTTACTCCATTTATGCCAAATGGTGCAGAATAGTGCTTCAATCACAGGCAGCCTTGCAGGAGGTTGCCTGTTTTTGCGTTTTATATTCTAAAAACCGTTGCCAGATTGATTTTTCTGTGATATGATAAAAGAGCCAACTAATTCACAACTGAATAGACGATACTGTTTTCATAGTATAACTGTACCCTTTTGTACTTACACTAACAGGGCTGTTTTTTCTTTTGTAAAAAACACAGCTCTATCATTATTAGTGTCCTGTTTGTGTATAACAAGGGTATGGTCTAATATTGTGAATTAGTTTGGCGACGATTCGGAGCGTGTGTTTTTTGACGTACAATCTTCGGATTGTACGTCTTTTTTATTTTGTAAAGGGGAAATGAAATATGAGTAAAGAAGTAACCGGCTATCCGTCCATCGACAAACCTTGGCTGAAATACTATGATTCGAGTTTACTAAATGCTGACATTCCGAGAATGTCGATATATGATTATGTTTATGAAAATAATAAAGCAAATCTTAATGATACTGTCTTTGTTTATTATGAAAGACATATTTCATATCGTGAGTTTTTCAATATGATCGACACAATAGCAAAAGCACTCCTTGCAGAAGGAGTAAAAGAGGGCGATATCGTAGCAATTGGTATGCCCAGCACCCCCGAGGCGTATTGCACGATGTATGCGATCAATAAGATAGGTGCAAAATCGGATATACTGGATGTGTTCTTTGCAGGACCAGAAATGATAAAACATTACCTCGAAGAAACTAATACTGACTTTTTTGTTATTACTGATATTATTCTTGAGAAAATACGACCTATCATCAGTGAAATCAATTTAAAAAGAATCATCATCAAGCAAGATATCTATTGCGAAATCCCAAAGATGGACACTTTTGTTAAGTGGAATGATTTTCTTGACAACAGTTTTGATGGTGTTGATAGTTTTCTGAGTCATTATAATAAGATGGAATATTCGGTGATTGAACATACCGGAGGAACAACGGGATCCCCTAAAGGAGCAATGCTTTCCGACGATGGTTT
>JAFSRK010000122.1 GCA_017446165.1 Ruminococcus sp. | reverse complement strand
TATGTACATACGGCTGTACTGTCACGGCACCGTCGCTCTGACCTGCGACTGGCTGCTCGGAGAAATTGAAGCCGACGAAGAAACCTTGGCGGAAATTTATGAAAGCACTTTGCCGCAGCAGCTTCGTCCGTATCTGTTTTAAAATGTTTTTATAGCGACAGCGTGATGTTTTTCACGCTGTTTTTTGATAGGATTTATAATAATTTTCTCATAATGAGAAAATTACTCAGCATTCTAAATTGCTTTATGATGATAAATATAATAAGATAAGTATGTAAATAGTTGCGCACAATAGCACAGCAAACAATAAACAACTTTCGGAGGTAGATTATCATGACAAAAATCGAACTGTTAAAGGCATTTGCAAAGGGTTGGTTCGGCAACTCTCAGCAGCATTCCATCCACGCTCAGCTGTTAAGGGCTCGCGGTTTGAACAAGCTTGCCGACAAAATCATGGCAGAATCTGACGAAGAGTGGGAGGAAGCTAAAAAGGTTAATGCTCGCCTGATCGAGCTGGGCGAGACTCCTGTCGTTGAGATCGAAGCCTATCCCGTCATCACCGACATCAAAGAAATGCTCGAGTACGATTGCAAGGATTCGGCTGAGGCTCTGCCGATGATGTCAAAGTCCCTTGCTATGTTCGATGACGATTACGTTACCCGTCACATGATCGAAGAGTTCATCATCGACGAGCAGGAGCACTACAACTGGGTCAAGGGTCATCTGTGCCTGATCGAGCAGATCGGCATCGAGAACTATATCATCGAAATGCTGGGTGATAACTGATGAAAATTGCGATTTTGAACGGAAGTCCGAGAAAGCAGAACACCGCCGCAATGATCGACGCGTTCTGCGAGGGAGCGAAGGAAGCAGGCCATGAGGTGGAGGTCCTCCACGTCGGCAAGATGAAGATCGGGGGCTGCATGGGCTGTGAATACTGCCATACCAAGGGCGAGGGCAAGTGTATCCAGAAGGATGATATGGATAAGGTCATGCCCGCGTATCTCGACGCGGATATGATCGTCTACGCCTCTCCCGTGTACTACTTTGACGTGACCGCTCAGCTGAGCGCCGCGATGCAGAGAGTATATGCCATCGGCAAGCCCGCAAAGGCGAAGAAAGCTGCGCTGCTGATCAGCTCAGGCTCTCCGAACACAGGCGAGGGCGCGATCGTAACCTATCGCAATATGCTCGGTTACATGGGTATCGAGGACGCCGGCGTCATCACCGCGCAGGGCGAAGAAAACAAATCCGAAGCAAAGCTCGCCGAGATCAGAGAATTTGCAAAATCACTTTAAATCTTTCCGTAGGGCTGCCGTCGTGACAGCCCTGCTTTGTTTATAAGGGGTGATAATCATCGAAAAAGAAGATTGCATTAAGCTTGACAATCAGTTGTGTTTTCCACTCTACGCGTGCGCGAAAGAAGTTGTGCGTTTGTACCGTAAACCGCTGGAAGCATTGGGCTTGACCTATACGCAGTATCTCGTTATGATGCTGCTGTGGGAGAACGGTGAAATGACGGAGGGCGATCTCGGAAAAAAGCTTCACCTTGATTCGGGAACCCTTGCGCCGCTTCTGAAACGGCTTGAAAAGCAGGGGTTTATCAATCGCAGCCGTCTTGAGAGCAATGAGCGGAAACTGCTTCTCACTCTGACGAAAGAGGGCGAAAGGCTCAAAGAAAAGGCGATGTCCGTCCCTGAAGAAATGAACGGCTGTATCCCGCTTTCGGAAAAAGAATTGGGAATATTGAAAGGGTTACTGAATAAAGCTTTACTGAAAATGACAGGATAAACACATGGAAATACAGGTATTACAAGGAATTTTGATTCCCTTTATCGGAACAAGCCTCGGTGCGGCGATGGTGTTCTTCCTGCGCAAGCAAATATCTGACGGCTTGCAGAAAGTGCTGACAGGCTTTGCGGCGGGCGTGATGGTGGCGGCTTCCTTTTGGAGCTTATTGCAACCCGCGCTCGACAGCGCAGAGGAGATGGGCAAGCTCAGCTTTATTCCTGCGGCAGTTGGATTCATTATCGGTATCGGGTTTTTGCTGCTGCTGGACGTCATTACGCCGCATATGCATATGGACAAACAGGTCGAAGGACCGCAAAGCGGACTGAAACGCACGACAAAGCTGATACTCGCGGTAACCTTACATAATATCCCCGAGGGTATGGCGGTCGGCGTTGTCTATGCCGGCTGGCTGTCGGGAAAGAGCGACATCAGCGCGGCGGCAGCTTTGGCGCTGACGCTCGGTATCGCGATCCAGAATTTCCCCGAGGGCGCGATCGTGTCCATGCCGCTGAGAGCCGAGGGAATGTCAAAGGGAAAGACCTTTTGGTACGGCGTTTTATCGGGAATCGTCGAGCCGATCGCGGCGGCGCTGACGATCGTCGCGGCGAGCGCTGTCGTTCCTATCCTGCCTTATCTGCTTTCCTTCGCGGCAGGCGCGATGATGTATGTCGTCGTGGAGGAACTGATCCCCGAAATGTCAGAGGGGAAGCATTCCAATGTCGGCACAATTGCCTTTGCCTTAGGCTTTGTGCTGATGATGATCTTAGACGTAGCGCTCGGATAAAATGCGCAATAATATAAACAATAGTATAAAAAGGAGCATTGATTATGTATGATGTAATTTATCTCGGTAGCGGTCACGCGTGCTGGCACGGCGCGGTCACCCTTTCGGCGGCAGGCAAGAAGGTAGCCATCCTCGACCACGACGTTGCGGGCGGCACCTGCACCAACTACGGCTGTGACGCAAAGAT
>JAFSRK010000121.1 GCA_017446165.1 Ruminococcus sp. | reverse complement strand
CCGCAAAGCCGTCGCCGATCATCGGCAAAACGAACTTCATCACTACGCTGAAGCATGCCGACAACAGGACCACAAACAGGATCTTCCTGTTCTTCTTCGCGGGCGGGATGATGATCGCGATGAACATACCGTAGAGCATCAGCGACATCGCCGTCGTCACCGACGCGGGCAGAAGATTCCCCGCCGCAGCACCCAGCAGCGTTCCCGCCGACCATCCGATGAACGGCGTCAGGATCAGCCCGTACATGTACTTCGGCCGGAGCGGCTCGGGCTGTGTCGACGCCACCGCAAAGATCTCGTCGGTGATGCCGTAGGCGGCGATCAACCTCTGTGGCAGGGTGAAGCTCCTGTCGAGCTTTTGTGACAGCGAAAGGCTCATCAGCGCATAGCGCATGTTGATAACGATCTGACACAGGATCATCTCGAGCAGCGTCCCGCCGGCGGCGATCACACCCACGCCCGCCACCTGACCCGCCGAGGTCAGGTTGGTGACCGAGATACCGACCGCCGCAAGGATCGAAAGATTCTTTTGTATCGCGAGGATGCCGAAGCCGAACGAAACGCTCAGATACCCGAGCATGATCGGCACGCCGTGGCGCATCCCTTTCTTAAAATCCGAATTCATAAGCCGTTCCTTACTGATAGATTCCAAGCTATTGTAACACACCCGGCGACGTTTTTCAACATAATGAGGCAGTGAAATTCTATCATCCTGCACATTGATTTTGTATGCAAAAAATGGTATAGTAATAACAATACATCATCAGGAGGTATTATCCATGCTGAAAAAACGCATCATCACCGCCGTCGTCGGCATCACCTTGATGCTTGGGCTGTATCAGCTGCTCGACTATCTGTACTCCACCTTTATCTCTCGCAGCGGATACAAGTTCGAGATCGGCTCCAACCTGTTCGTACCCCTTGTCGTGGGCATCGTAATATTTGCAGTTCTGATCCCCATGTACGACAAGGATATGGAAAAATCCCGCGTCAAGTATGAAGGTCTCAAGGAGAAGCGCCACCACAAGGCTCCCGAAGAGGACAACAAGGAATAAGCTGACATCATAAAGGAGAATCCAATGAAGAAGAAAATCATCTCACTCATCATGATCATCGCGGTACTGGCATCATGCATCATCCCCGCCTCTGCCGCAGCATCATCCAACGGTCAGCGCACCAAGGATGTCACCGCCTATGTCTTCAGCATGGACGACAGCAAGAAGCTCACCTGTCTGTTCACCGATCAGCTGCCCTCGGTCCCCTATATCGAGGTCACCGATTATCTTAACGCGATCTATAAGATCCCCTTCACCGCCGAGAAGAACGCCGACGGCAGCTACACCTACACCGATAAGAACGGCAGCTTCATTGCCGATCCCGAAAAGGACACTGTGCGGTTTGACGATTATGAGACGGTCGTATTCAAGGACGCCAAGGAGACCGAGGGGCTTCATCCCGCCTATATACAGAACGACAGCGACTATCAGCATGTCGGTGAGATCACCCCCGCTGATTTTTCGCTGAAAGACTACGGCATCGATCTGATCGAGGACAACGGCAGGCTGTACTTCCCCCTGACCACCATCGTCGATATTTTCTCCAGCACCTACCTGAGCGCCAGATACCTCGACGGCAGCCTCTACTTCTATCAGCCGATGGATCCGAACGGCGTCTATTTTGAAACCAAGGATTACTATGACAGTCTCGACCGCGAGAAGGACGTCGTCGAATATACCTACAACGAGCTGTGCTTCATGATGGATCACTTCTACGGCAGACCTTCGCGCTGTGAATTCTCTCCCCTGATCGCAGAAAAGGGCTTTGACAAAGCGCTCGAAGCGACCGCACCGGATATCAAGCAGAAGCTGCTGTCCGAAAACCGCGTCGAATTCTTCACAGGTCTGCTGTGTCTCGACACGCTGATGAACGACGGCGGTCATACTATCATGAGCATGGGCGCGTTCACCGCGATGGAATCGCATCCGGAATCTGCTCTCGCGGTCGCGCTGAACAAGTTGATGCAGGACAACTCCAACCCCGACTACGGCACCATCCTCTCAGCTGCAATGAACCTGACGGTGCGCAGTATGACGGTCAACCAACTCATACCGATCAGAGAAGAGTCCTTTGCCCGCTATACCGAGGTCAAGAAGTGGGACAAATGCGCCTATTACGAGATCGGCGAGACAGGCATCTTTTCCTTTGACGAATTTCTCGACGAGGTCGTAGAGTCCTTCAAATGGTCTCTCGATCACGCGAAAGATAACGGTATCAAAAACTTTGTCCTCGACCTGACCGTCAACAGCGGCGGCTCCAGCGCCGTCGCGGGATATATGAGCTCTGTGATCTGCAACAACAGCGAACAATACTACAAATGCATCACAGACGGCAATCGGCTCAAAGCTCAATTGGTCGTTGACAGAAACCTCGACGGTAAATATGACGAGGCAGACAACGATGTGAAATACGACTTCAACTTCGCCGTACTCTGCACCGGCTGCTCCTACTCCTGCGGCAACTTCCTGCCCTGCTACCTGCAGGCAAACGGCGTAGCGATCGGCGGCATGACCAGCGGCGGAGGCACATGCATGGAAGCCTTCCTGAATTATCCCTCCGACGGTTCCTACGCCATGTCCCACATGCTGATGTTCACCGGCAACGACGGCAAGGATTTCGACATGGGAGCGCAGCCGGACTTCGGTCCGGACAGCGCATCCGAGGAAGCGTTTGTCGAGCTCTACGACATCAACAAGATCAACAAGGGCATCGCCGAGTTCTACGGCACGCCCTACAGCGGCGATATCGACCTTCCCGAGATCTCTGCGGACGCCCTATCCGAAAGTCAAATCGTCGCGGACTCTGACGACTCTCCCCTGCTGACAATCGCGAAATACGGCATCGCCGCCCTCGCGGTCATCTGCATCGTCGTGTTCATCATCGTCGTGCTGAAGAAGAAAAAGAAGGCAGCTCCCGCCGAGGAGATGATCTCAGCTGACGACACTCCCGCAGAGGAAGCCCCTGCCGAGAGCGCCGCACCCGAAGCCCCCGCAGACGATACAAAAGCCGAATAATCTAATCATACCAGCGAACCGCCGTGAAGCCCACGGCGGTTTTTTCGTTGCAGGCGATCTCCATGTTAAGCAACCGAGAATAAATCCACATTATCGGGTGAGGGCGGCACGCGCTCAATCGTCCGTCCTCAACCCCACCGATTCCCGCACTTTTTCT
>JAFSRK010000120.1 GCA_017446165.1 Ruminococcus sp. | reverse complement strand
TCTTGTCGGCATGAAGTGCCGCGGCGTGTATGAGACTCCCGGCGGCACCATCCTCTATAAGGCGCACGAGGCGCTCGAGTCCATCTGCCTCGACAAGATGACCATGCACGAGAAGCAGAGACTTTCCATCACCTTCGCGGAGCTCGTTTACAATGGCCAGTGGTTCACCCCGCTCAGAGAAGCTCTCTCCGCCTTTGTTGACAAGACTCAGGAGAAGGTCACCGGCTATGTGAAGTTAAAGCTCTATAAGGGCAATATCATCAAGGCGGGCGTCGACAGCCCCTACAGCCTCTACAGCGAGGAGATCGCGACCTTCGGCGAGTCCGACTATGATCAGCAGGATTCCGCAGGCTTCATCAACCTCTACGGTCTGCCGATCAAGGTCCAGGCGATCGTGGACAGCAAGAATCGGTAATTCTCGCTGTCAGTGAAGAGTGAAGAGATGAGGGCGGGCTGTGCCCGCACCCGAATTCAATAATACTGTCGCTATGGGTCGGATTCTGTCCGACCCTCACGGCGTATATAAAGGAAGATATGTATGGCTAAAATGTGGGCGGGACGTACCGCCGGAGATACCAGCAAAACAGCGGACGAGTTCAACTCATCCATCGGCTTTGACAGCCGCATGTACAAGGAGGATATCACAGGCTCCGTCGCTCACGCGAGGATGCTCGCTAAACAGGGCATCATCTCAGCCGAAGAAGCCGACGTCCTCTGTGAGGGACTCGCGGGCATCCTCGAGGACATCTCCTCGGGCAAGCTCGTGATCGATGAGAACGCCGAGGATATCCACATGTTCGTCGAGGAAGTGCTGACCAAGCGCGTCGGCGATGTGGGCAAGAAGCTCCACACCGCGCGTTCCAGAAACGATCAGGTCGCGCTCGATCTCAGGATGTACCTGATGAACCGCGTCGACGAGATCTTTGAGCGCGTCCGTATCCTGATCGACGCGTTGACCGATCAGGCGGAGCTTCACAAAGAGGACATCATGCCCGGCTACACCCATCTCCAGCGCGCCCAGCCGATCCTGTTCGGTCATCACCTGATGGCGTACGCGATGATGCTTCTGCGCGACAAGGATCGCCTTTCGGACTGCAAAAAGCGCATGAACGTGTCGCCCATCGGCTGCTGTGCCTTGGCGGGTACGACCTATGACACCGACCGTTATTTCGAGGCGGAACAGCTCGGCTTCGACGATATCGCCCTGAACTCCCTCGACGGCGTATCCGACCGCGACTTCGTCGTCGAGCTGTTGTCGGATATCTCGATATTGATGATGCACCTCTCGCGTCTGTCGGAGGAGATCATCCTCTGGTCGAGCTGGGAGTTCGGCTTCGTTGAACTTTCCGACGCCTACACCACCGGCTCGTCCATCATGCCGCAGAAGAAGAACTCCGATATGGCGGAGCTGGTACGCGGCAAGACCGGCCGCGTCTACGGCGATCTGATGGCGGCGCTGACCATGCTCAAGGGTCTGCCGCTCGCCTACAACAAGGATATGCAGGAGGACAAGGAGGGCGTTTTCGACGCGGTCGACACCGCGATGATGTCCCTCGAGGTCTTTGTCGGCATGATCTCCACGATGAAGGTCAAGCCCGATAACATGAAGCGTGCGGCTCAGCGCGGCTTCATCAACGCGACCGACCTCGCCGATTATCTGACGAAGAAGGGCATGCCCTTCCGCTCAGCCTACAAGATCAGCGGCTCCATCGTCGCCTACTGTATCGAACACGGTCAGGTGCTGGAGACCCTGCCGCTTGAAACCTACAAGGAATTCAGCGATATCTTTGAAGAGGATCTCTATGAGGACATCGACCTCTTCAACTGTGTCAACAAACGCAACTCTGTCGGCGGTACCTCGGTACAGTCGATCGAGAACCAGATAGAATATGTCAGGAGGAAATGTCATGGCTAAGGTATTTATTGACGGCAGCTACGGTACCACGGGTCTGAGGATCCGCGAGAGACTTCTCGAGCGCAGGGATATCGAGCTGATCACCCTCTCACAGGAACTGCGCAAGGATAAAGCCGCCCGCAAAGAGGCGCTGGATTCGGCGGATATCGCGTTTCTCTGTCTGCCCGACGACGCCGCGAGAGAGGCGGTCAAGATGGTGGAGAGTCCCGATACCGTCATCATCGACTGTTCCACCGCGCACCGTACCGCCGATAACTGGGTCTACGGACTTCCCGAGCTGGACGGTCAGAGCTTTCTGATCGGCAACTCCATGAATATTGCGAACCCCGGCTGTCATGCTTCGGGCTTCATCGCGCTGGTGGCGCCCTTGGTTCAGGAGAACCTGATCCGTCCCGACGCGCGCCTGTCGTGCTTCTCGCTGACCGGCTACTCCGGCGGCGGCAACGGCATGATCGCCCAGTACGAGACCTCCGACCGCGACCGGCTTCTGTCCGCGCCGCGCATGTACGGACTTTCTCAGAACCACAAGCATGTTCCCGAGATGATGAAGGTCTGCGGGCTTGACCACGCGCCGGTGTTCTGTCCGGTCGTCGCGGATT
Organism: Ruminococcus sp.; assembly: GCA_017446165.1. GTDB lineage: Bacteria > Bacillota > Clostridia > Oscillospirales > Acutalibacteraceae > Ruminococcoides. The sequence goes on along the minus strand of JAFSRK010000120.1, from coordinate 1,147 downwards.
TCTACAGCGGCATGCAGGTCACGGTCTGCCTGACCGGCGACGATCTGCACGGCACCATCGACGATATCCGCGCCGCCTACAAGGAGAAGTACCACTGCGGTCTGATCCGTTACTGTGAGGATGACGAGAACGGCTTTTTGTCGTCTGCGAAATTCTCCGGCAGGGATGATATGATCATCGCGGCTTACGGCAACGACGAGCGCATCACGCTGGTATCGCGCTTCGATAACCTCGGAAAAGGCGCGTCCGGCGCGGCGATCCAGAACATGAACATCGTGCTGGGGCTTGACGAAGCGACCGGTCTGGTCGTACCCGACGGCTACATGGCGTGCAACCTGAATCTGTGATAAATCATTCGTAGGGGAGACCGGCGGTCTCCCGCGGACGACTGATGGCCGTCCCTACAATACATATGGGAGAGTAATATGAAAACAATTGAAGGCGGTGTCTGTGCCGCACAGGGCTTTTCTGCCCACGGCGTACACTGCGGCATCCGCAAAAACACATCGAAAAACGACCTCTCGCTGATTGTCAGCGAGAAGAAAGCCGCCGCCGCGGCGGTATATACCGCGAACCTCGTCAAGGGCGCGCCCCTGATCGTGACGAAGGAGCATTTGTCCGACGGCTATGCTCAGGCGATCATCTGTAACTCCGGCAACGCGAACACCTGCAACGCCGACGGCATCGAGATCGCCGAGACCATGTCCGCGCTCACCGCGAAGGAGCTGGGACTTGACGCGGGCGATATCGTCGTCGCGTCCACAGGCGTCATCGGTCAGCCGCTGTCGGTCGAGCCGATCGCCGCGGCGCTCCCGACGCTTGCCAAGGGGCTGAATCCCGACGGCAGCCGCGAGGCGGCGCTGGGCATCATGACCACCGACACCATCGCAAAGGAGTTCGCTGTCGAGTTCACCGTCGGCGGCAAGACCTGCCGCATCGGCGGTATCGCCAAGGGCAGCGGCATGATCCACCCGAATATGGCGACGATGCTGGTGTTCCTCGCCTGTGACGTGGCGATCGCTCCCGCGCTGCTCCAAAAGGCGCTCTCGGGCGATATCAGGAACACCTTCAACATGATTTCGATCGACGGCGATACCTCGACGAATGATATGGTCGTCATCCTCGCAAACGGCATGGCGGGCAATCC
>JAFSRK010000119.1 GCA_017446165.1 Ruminococcus sp. | reverse complement strand
GCAAGCGCCGCATGAGATGCTGCTACAGTACCGAACAGCATGGTTGCCGCCACAGATAATGACAGCAGGGTTCTTTTCCATTTTTTCATTTTGGTTTCCTCCTTTATTCTTTTTGTAAGCAGAAACTATATGTTAACAGATTTCTCTGTTATCACCACGGTTCGGCGACGACGTATTCGAATCCCTTGCTGCCGAAGCTGCCCTTCAGATGAACGATCTCCACGCGGTCGACGTCGCGCACCTGATCGTCGGTCAGCTCGATCATATCGACTCGGACATGAGTAGGACTGATCGAATTCCTTATCTCTCCCCCACCCGACTCGTCGGTGAAGCCGACATACAGCACGCCGTTTTTCTTCCATAAGGTGACAAAGTATGAGGGCGAGTTGTAGCGTTCCACATAGGTCGTCATCAGAATCGCGTGATCCTTCATGTAGTTATCGGGTGGAAACGGCAGTCCGCGCATATTGTTTTGATCGGTCTGATTCCGCTGATAACTCACGATATCATGTGAAGTACGCAGAAGCGACGCGGTGTGGTCGTAGTATTCCTGATCCTCTGCACGGATATTTTGCGGATCGATGTCACGCGGATAATTCTCCTGCAAAGTACGTTGGAACTCATCAAGGCCGATATCGACCTTGTACTTGACCGTGAAAGCATCACTCGGCGGATCAACACACCAAGTCGAGCTGCGGAGGAAGCTGCCGGAATTGTTGACAGATGTATAGAGATCGACCAGACTGCTGCCGAAAACATCATCATAGTTGAGCCGCACGGTTCTGATCTCTTTGATGCCGACGATATCCTTCTGCTTGACGACCAGTTGCTGTTGGACATGTCGAGGCGTTTCCAGCAGCTTTGCCGCGAATTGACCGGTGCGCTCAAATACGCCGGCGTAGAGAACATCGCCCTTTCTGAAGAAGTAGACGACGTTCAGATACATGGAGGAGTACTTGTCCTCGGCATTCACCAGTGCGAGCGCGATATCGTCAAAGTCCTCATAGAAATAATTCTTCATTTCCGTCGCCTCTGACGGATAATCGTCGATATAGTTCTGTAATTCCCGCGAATTGCGGATCAGGTACGCCTGATAGGGCTGTTGATCAACGTCGAACCAGCCTTCCGCGATCTCGCTCTCAGCGATCTGAATATCGCTGAGCGACGGAACATCATCCAAGCCGCTTGCCGTGAGATAGGTTTTCTGAGAAGCGGTCAAATCAGTTGAGGACTGCGTCTTGGGAGTCTCTGTTGGGGACACGGTTGCTTTCTCGGCCCGAGTCGGAGCTGTCGGCGTGGACGCCTCGGGTTTTACCGTACTGTCGGTCAAGGCAGTGTTTTTACTGTCGGCGGGAGCGGTCGTTGCAGTTACAGTCGCAGGGGCATCATCATATACGGGCGTGTTTGCGGAGATCGTACCGAATTCCTCATAAACCTTGTCAAGCTGCTCATGCAGTGTATTCGCCGCGCCTCGGAGTGTGCGAATGACCTCTCCGCTGTCGGCGGTAACGATATATGCAAAGCCTCGGTCACCCTCAAAGAGCAGAACGGTATAGATCAGCCTGAAACCGTCGGTATCGAGCGAACACTCGATCCTCTCTGCGTTGATCGTCAATTCTGCCAGCAGCATTCGAATGACTTCTTCATCGGAGAGGTATGCGCTGTCCGAGGGCGATCCGACGGTCGTGATCTCCCCGGGTGCGATCTTCTCGTGCTGAGCCAGCAGAGCGATATCGTTGACGCTCAGTCGGAACAGCCGCTTTTCATTCAAACAGGATTTCTCGCCTGAAAGGAGCTGTATATACGCCGCCTTGCCGAGGGTGATGCGGCGTTTTTCAGCTAGCTTTTGTACAGACCGCTCATCCTCGATCGGAGCGGTGATAACGCAGTATTTCTCGGTATCGAGAGAATCGACCAGATCGCCGACAAGCGCTTTGCTGTCTGCGGTATAACCGAACAGGACGGTGTTTGCGGTATCACTGAGACCGCCTCTCTCCCCCATCGTTTCCAGCAGCCGGTCAACCGCCTCAGCGGCATCCATGCGGCGACAGGCATTCGCCGCGCTGTCATACAGGGACGCCGCGGAAGTCGCCCTGACAACAGAGCTGTCGTCGCTCGTTTCAAGCGTCACGCCGTAATTGGTATCAACGGTCATATAGGTTTTGACGGTGGTTGTCGCCGCTAGAATCAGCGCAGTGGATATGACTGCAAGCATAATCACCGCTGCGACCGCATAACGAAGGTAGGGGCGTATCTTCGGCGCACGGTAGGCGCGCGCATCATAGAGCAGCTCGGGATCTATCTGTTCCATCGACATATACAGGCTCTTAGCACAGCGTTTCTTATTCATTCAAAAGCCCCTCCTTCCACAGATATTTTCTCAGTTTTTCGCGCGTTCGATAGAGTCTCAGCTTCACCTGATTTTCATTCATGCCGAACCGCGAAGCGATCTCTGAAATGCTCTCGAGATAATAGTAACGGCTGATGAAAATGCGGCGGTTGGCCGCGCTGACCGACCTCAAAAAACGCTCCAGCGCACCGCCCAGCTCCTCGGATTCCAAGAGAGCGATCGGATCGTCGGCTGACGGGATCGCCTCGCTGAGTTCGTCGATACACAGGCGGATGTAATCCGCGCCGCGCTTTTTCGCATTGATCGCGCGCAGCTTGTTCACGCTGATATTCTTAGTGATTCTCCCGAGATACTGGGACAGCTTCTCGGGGTGATTCGGAGGGATCGTTTCCCACACAGCGAGCAAGACGTCGTTGACGCATTCCTTGGCGTCCTCCTCGCTGCCGAGGATCCTCAGGGCGATGGCATAGCAGTAACTGTCATATTTTTCGGCAGTATAGTCCAGAGCTTTTTCGTCCCGTCTGAGATACAGGGCGATGATTTCTTTGTCGTCCATCGTATGTCCCCTTGGATTCGCGCGATTCATCGAATGATCCTTTCATAATAAAAGTCGTAAAGCGGCGCGGATGGTGTCGATTATTTTCTGCTTCAACAAACGCTTCTGTTATTAAGAAGGTTTATTGAGCGAATTTGTTTCACCGTTTTAAGAAATGTTCATCGGTTTTTTCGGATAAAAAATCAGGGGACAAGCCTTTCGGCCTGTCCCCTTTGTAATTGGAGAATAAATAGTTTGTTCTATAGTGTACGATTCAGATCAAATCAGACCCACTTACCGGAGTTATCCCAACCGGTAATCTCATAATAGCTCTTGCTAAGACCATCAGAGATAGTTAAATCAGATGTCTGATTCCACTTATTATTCCAGTTATTCTCTGTAGTACCGCCATTCATGCGGCAGAAGATAACACTGGTATAATTCTTACCCGAAGGAACCTCAACTGTATAAGTACCGTCAGAAGCTGCGGTCATGCTTACCCATGTATCGCCATCACCAAAGAAGTACGCAGCAAATCTTGCACCATCCTTCTTCCAATCGGTGTTAGGCTTGAGCGTCAGGATCTTTTTCGCTTCTGTAGGAGCCTGAGTCGGAGCCGCTGTAGGAGCCTCGGTCGGAGCAGCAGTCGGAGCCTCGGTGGGAGCGGCTGTGGGAGCCTCGGTCTCAGCCTGCTTCTGGAGATCCAGATATACATATCCGTACTTCCAGTCGGCGTTGCCCTTACCGTCGGGACGGAAGTAAACGTGGTAGG
>JAFSRK010000118.1 GCA_017446165.1 Ruminococcus sp. | reverse complement strand
TTGAACAACATGGTATCCATCATAATAACTCTGCGGAGTATCGAGCGTGGAGTAATTCTCTCATGTTTAATATATAACGGAATAGGAGTGTAGCTGTATGCTTAATAATGAAGAATATGTTGAAATCGAAAACGAAAGCGGACTATTTACGATAGATAAAAACGGATGGCTTATCAGTTTTGATCCCAACATAGATCATGAGTTAAGAAATAGATGTCTTGTTCAGGGGTTGAATATCAATAATTTCAAGTTTTGCTTAAATGATTTAATTATCCCGGAAGGTGTACGTTTTATCGGAAATGATTGGATGAAACCGTCTAAAGACCGATTTGAAGATTTTTGGCACATATTAGTGTTGGATGAGGTCTCTTTACCAACATCCTTATTGGCAATCATGCCGAATTCATTTAGCGGAAGCGTTATCAATAGCATTCTCCTTCCTAAGAATCTAAAGCAAATCGGAGTCGCCTCTTTTCTACACAGTAAAATTTTTCGACTTGACATTGAGAAAAGCAGATTTCATTTCCAGTACAGATTATTGAATGCAGAGGGGCTCATGCGTGTTCCCGAGGATCTTATGATGTACGGAGGAAGGAGCTTTAAAGAAAGCGTTATCGGTGAATTGCGAATTTTCTGTAAAGAAGGAACAGTTAGTATTCGTGATATCAAAACCGACGATGGTAGATACATATCATCCAGAATTATGCCGGAAGCAGATGTTGGTAAAGTATCTGTTTTACCGATTCATGATATGGTAAAACCGGATTAAGGCACATTCCCTTTTGTTGCTGTTCCGCGCGCCGGCTAAAGCAGCAGCCTTTACTCCAAGCACTGGCAGGGGATAGGAGACATCATTTTCGTTGCGACGACCCACATCGAATCTGTAGTATTGATGTTACGAAGAAAACGCTGAAGGAGAAAACATCATGAGAAGAAAATCATATCAAACAACGATTTATATCGGACTGAATGATGCGGAGACCGGCGTCCAGAATTTCGATTCATCCAAGTATATCTCGACGCTGAAATACGTTTGTCGAAATTACAATATCGGTTTTTCTTTTCAGGAGATCAGCGGAGGTTATTTTCACGAAGACGGTCGCTATACGGAGGAAAACGGTTTAATGCTCAAATTGATCGATGTTCCTAAAAAGACTATCAACGAGATCGCTAAGGATATTTGTGTATTCTTCAATCAAGAGAGCGTGATGGTCACAACCTCGCCGACTTCGGTGATATTTATTCAGGAAAAAATCTGATCATTCAACCGCTCTTTCAGCGGCACAGCAGGGTGAGCTGAGAAGACGTTTGGTGGATGCTTAGCGTCATATATGAAATGAAGGTGACAAGATGCAAACGATCAAAAGTGTATACAAAATCGGTCACGGACCGTCAAGCTCCCATACCGTCGGACCATACCGCGCCGCTTGCTTGTTCGGCGCGCGTTATCCCCGCGCGGACAGTTACCGCGTCACGCTCTACGGCTCTCTCGCATTCACCGGCGAGGGTCACGGAACAAAGAAAGCGATCATGAACGGCTTGCCGGGGGCGGAGGTCGTATTCGACAGAGATACCGCCGACCTGCCCCATCCGAATACCATGCTGTTCGAAGCGATCCGCGACGGTGAAGCGTATGCACAGCATCGAATTTTCAGCGTCGGAGGCGGTTCGATCCGCATCGAGGGCGAAGCATCCGACGAGGATCGCGAGGTCTATCCGCAGAGGAATCTTACCGAGATTATTGCGCTTTGCAACGAGCGGAAGATCAGCATGGTCGACTTCATCCGTGAGGCGGAGGGCGATTCGCTTTGGGAGTATCTGAAAACGATCTGGGACGCGATGCAGGACGCGATCCGTCGCGGACTTCGTGCCGACGGTGTTTTGCCGGGCGCATTACAGCTGACGCGCAAAGCAAAGCTCCTGTATGACAAGCGATGCTACAACGAGAGCGCCGACGTGACAATGAACCGCATCATCGCCGCCTATGCCTACGCCGTCAGCGAGGAAAACGCCGACGAGCATATCGTGGTCACCGCGCCCACCTGCGGCAGCTGCGGCGTGTTGCCTGCAGTGATGTATTACATGCATCACGACAGGGGCTTCCCTGAGAACGAGATATTGGACGCTTTGGCGGTGGCAGGCTTGATCGGCAATATCATCCGCACCAACGCCAGTATCTCCGGCGCGGAGTGCGGCTGTCAGGCGGAGATCGGCAGCGCTTGCTCGATGGCGGCGGGCGGACTTGCCGCTCTATACCGGCTGGATATCTCCCAAATCGAGTATGCCGCTGAGATCGCGATGGAGCATAACCTCGGGCTGACCTGTGATCCGGTGTGCGGCTTGGTGCAGATTCCCTGTATCGAGCGTAATGCCGTCGCCGCTATGCGAGCGATCAGCTCCGTCAACCTCTCACGATTTCTGTACACCACACGCAAGATCTCGTTCGACGATGTTGTCGAGACCATGTATCGAACCGGAAAGGACATGAGCGAAAAGTACCGCGAGACCTCTCACGGCGGCTTGGCAGAGATCTACCGCGCGGAAAGAGGTGAGCTATGAGGCTGTATCATACGGGATTCCTGACGATCACAAAACCCGACGTACACTACGGCAGAAAGAACGCCGACTTCGGTCAGGGCTTCTATCTTTCGGACGATGAGGAATTCTCAAAGCGCTGGGCAAAGCGCCGCAAAGGCTCGGACACGATCCTGAACACCTATGAGCTTGACACCGACGGATTGCGCGTGAAGCGCTTTGTCCGCGACGTCGAGTGGTTTGATTATCTCTATCACAACCGCGCGGGATACGCTGACAGCCTCTCGGAATACGACGTCATCATCGGACCGATTGCGAACGACACGATCTTTGATACATGGGGCGTGATCACAAGCGGTCTGCTGCCGCAAGAACTCGCGCTCGAGCTGCTGCAGCTTGGCGGCGAGTATCACCAGATCGTGCTGAAAACCAAGAAAGCGGTATCACAGTTGCGGTTTATCGGTTCAAGGGTGATACCGCCCGATGAAGTCGCTCTATACAGAGAGACCGTCATCCGCGAGGAGCAGGAGTACCAACGCCTGTTTGCTGACAGGCTGAGCAGAGAACCCGATTTCTCTGATATCACATAAAAACAACGGCTCGGGAGCGTGGCTCCTGAGCCGTTTTGTCATGATACGGTTTTTTTGACTGTGATGATATAGTTGATCGAGTCGGTGTCGTCCTCCATGTAGTCGCCCTGAACATAGAGCGTCAGCGGAATGCCTTCTGTATTTTTGACATTCATCTCAGTGTAGAAGGACTCGGAATTCCTGATTTTTTTCATCAGATCAAGATAGATCAGGCGGTGGTTTTCCGTTCCGATCAAGCTGTAGAAATCATCGCTGTTCAGCGCGGATTCCAACCGTTTGGTGTCGAGACCGATGTCTTTTTCCAGTCCGTTCGAAAGAACCGAGAACTGGATCTCGTTATCCGGATTCCGTGTGAGATATAGTACCGTGTCGTTTGAGAAGCGAGAGAGCAGAGACATCTGTTTTTCCAGCGTGCTGAGCTTGGTGATGTTCTGCACGGCGCCGTAGAATATCCTGCAGTCGCCGTCCTTTCGCAGATAGTAGAAGTGCATGTAGAAGGTGGTCAGCGTGCCGTCGGTTTTATAGAAGTGCATGACGCCCTTCGCACCGTTGAGGCGGTCGTTGTGCGCCGCGTTCAGCAGCTCGACGATACGCGGTCTGTCGGGAACCGGCATATACTGTTGGATGCTACTCAACCGTTCGGCGAAATTAGGAATGTCGGCCGCTTCGTAGAATTGCTCGTTATAGCGGATGATATCCACATCGTCGCCATGCAGTGAATAGAAGGCGCACGGACCGAGGATATTGTTGAGCATGGTGTCGCTGTAGACGTTGTCGTCGAGCAACTCGCGCAGACGGAACTGCTGACTCGCCTTGAACGTGATGCCTGAGTCGTCGATCTTGTCCTCGTCGACAATGATCTTCTCGTATTCGTCGATGGGGATCGGGCGATAGTAGAAGTAGCCTTGGATATATCGGCAGCCCATATCGCGGAGAAAATCCTTTTGTTCTTCATTCTCGACGCCCTCGACGATGATCGGCACGCCGATGATCTTTGTCATATTGGTGACAGATTCAAGGATGCGGATGCTTTTCTCGGTATTGCTCTCATCCATGCTTAAAAACTGGGCGTCGAGCTTGATGGCGTCGATGCTGAGGTTCTTGAGCATATTCAGCGTAGAGTATCCTGAACCGAAGTCGTCCATCATGACTGTGAAGCCCTTCTCGCGCAGAGAACGGACGGTATTCATGACGGATGACGCGTTGGAAATATAGGATGTTTCGGTGATCTCGATCTTGATCAGCTTGCGATCCAAATCATATTGCTCGATCAGCTCTTCAAAAACGGTCGGCAGATCGGTATGCAGGATATCGTCGACGGATACGTTCACCGAAACGGGCAGGGGAGTGTGACCTTTGTCGATCCATGATCTCTGCCACTTACAGACCTCGCGCCATATGTACAGATCGAGATCGGTAATCAGACCGTGCTTTTCGAGGATCGGGATGAATTCATCGGGCGGGATCAGTGTGCCGTCCGGTTTGATCCATCTTGCGAGCGCCTCCGCTCCGACGATCTTTCCGCTGGATGCACGGCACTGAGGCTGCAAATAGAAGACGATCTCGTTGCACTTGAGGGCTTTGAGGATGTCTGTCAGCACACGGTATTCAAGATCGGCGCGCTGATACATTTTTTTATCAAAAGCACGAATACGGTTATGATAGCTTTCTTTTGCAACTTTAGCCGCGAGGAATGCGCGGTCGAGCATATCGAGGAAAGGCTTTTTGCGGTCAACGTCAGTAAATCCCAGCGCAGGCATAAAGCCGATACCGCCGCCGCGTGATGTGACCAGCGAAGCGACCTCCTCATAGAGATGCTCGATCTGCAGCATATCGTGAGGGATCATCAGACAGAAGTCATCCTGACCGAAGTATCCCGCCGTACCGCCGAGCCGATCACATGCTTCGAGAAGCACCGCGCCGATCTGTACCATCAAGAGATCACCCTCATCATGACCGTACCATTCGTTGAAGAGCTTGAAGTTTTCGATGTCGATGGAGACAACGCACCAGTTGATCTCAGTGGTACTGAGCAGGCTCTCCGCCTCTGTGATAAATGATTGCTTGCGCAGAAGTCCGGTCAGCTCGCTGCGGTTGTTGACATTATCGTTGTATTTATCGGCGTCGCCTGTTTCGCGTACCTTGCGGGCGTGACAGTCGGTGATGTACATCCGGCAGATCCCCGCGGGAATCGCATATTCTTTGCCGGAGAGAAGCGTCACCTCGACCCATCTCCAGTTGCCGTTGACGAGCTTGAAGCGAAATTCGTCACAGTACATTCCCTTGACGGCAGAGGAGTTCATTTTGAACGGAAGCGTCTCGGGATGCATCATTTCCATGAAACGCTCGCGATCATTGGGATGCACGAGGATCTCCGACATTCCGATAAACATTTCTTTGTAGGTACCTTCTGTCAGGGGCGTCGCGTACTTCTGCGAAACATGATGGATACTCTTGAAACGATAGGTGTTCAGATCGATCTCTATCAGCTCGTCATAGGGTGATTTATTCAGATATCGCACGATAATTTCAGGTTCCTTGATTGATTGCATCAGTTCAAATAAACCCGTGTTCATTTCTCTATACCATTCCTTTACGATCAATTCGCAAATAGATCCAAGCTAATTCTATTCCTTTCCGGATTTGTTTTCAAGAATTACGGTCAAAAATCGTAAATAATTCCAAAATAATCGAATAATTTTATAAAAAATCAACAAGAAATGAATCGTTTTTTCATCATCTGAAACACTCTTTTTTAGTATAATTCCTCTAACGAATTGTAGCACGATACGGTTGTATTATAATTACTCTGGTATACAACATTACAAGATCGGAGAATTGCATGTCCATAACCAATGAACTTTTCCAGAGCGGCTACATGACGTCTGCCATCGAGTGGATCGGTGAACAGATCCCGGGAGGCTTTTTCATTTACCGCGCAGATAAGACAAGTGAGCTTTTATATGTCAACAACGCCGTGTTCAGAATGTACGGCTGTGATACGGAGCAGGAATTCAGGGAACTGACCGGCTATACCTTTAACGGTATGGTACATCCGGCAGATCTCGACACGGTGAATCAGTCGATCAATGAACAGGTCCTCATCGACGATGTCCATCACCGCGACCATGTCGAGTACCGCATCATCCGCAAGGACGGTACGATCCGATGGGTCGACGACTATGGACATTTCGCGCAGTTTCCGGGCTACGGTGATGTCTTCTATGTATTTATCAGCGATATCACAGAGAAGAACCTTGCCCAAGAGGAGAGCTACCGCAGAGCCGGCGTTTACTCCGCGATGCTCGAAAAGCTTCATACGGCGGCGGATTCCAGCCTGACCGTCAGCCGCTGCAACATGACCACCGGCTTGATCGAAGAGATCGCCGGTCATGATCTCTATGATACCGATTATATCGGCGGCAGCTTTGAAGGTTACGTCAATGCGCGTCTGGAGCATCTTCTGGTCGAGGGTGACCGCGAGCGTTATGAACAGAGCTTCAGGCTCGATGTCCTTCTTGATCGCTTCTACAAGGGTGCGCCGCCCGCTACCTTTGTCGCATTTTGCCGCCGCCAATCGGGCAGACAGTGCTTTGTACGCTTCACCAGAGCCGTCGCGCACGATCCTGTGAGCGGCGATGTGATCCTTTTCGACACCGAGAGCGAGTACAACAACGAGAAAGCCTCCGAAGTGCTGAATGAAAAGGTGTTGGTTCAGCAGTACGACATGGTCACTTACATCGTTGATAATAACTACAGCGTAGTCATCGGCGACGCTTCAAAGATCGGCAAGGGAAGTATTTTCCCGAAGCACCATGACGGCATCTATACCGACTATATCCACGATCAGGTTTTACCGGCGGCATCGGTGAATGTTCACGATATCGCCGAGCTGGAACGTTCTCTGTCGCCTGAGGCAATCGCCGAGAACCTTGAAAACCACGAGTCTTACACCGTCGACGTCACCTGTGAGATCGACGGCGCTACCTATAATAAACGCTTTACCTACTACGTCGTCGATAAGGACACGCGCCTTTTCCTGCTGCTCAAGTCCGACGTCACCGACGTTCTGCGTAAAGAACACGAACAGAACGAGATGCTGGTCGATGCTCTCAGAGAAGCCGAGCATGCCAATATCGCCAAGACCTCGTTCCTCTCGAACATGAGCCATGAGATCAGAACTCCGATGAATGCGATCATCGGTCTGAACAGCATCGCGCTCAAGGATACGACACTGAGCGACCAGACGCGCGGTTATCTTGAAAAGATCGGCGAGAGCGCCGGTCATCTGCTTCATTTGATCAACGATATTCTTGATATGAGCCGCATCGAATCCGGCAGGATGACCCTGCACAAAGAGGAATTCAACCTTTCTGCCATGCTCGACCAGATCACAACGATGGTACAGTCCCAGTGCCGTGACAAAGGGCTGAATTTTGAGAGCAAGATCATCGGCGAGCTTGACGACTGGTACTTCGGTGATGATATGAAGCTCAAGCAGGTCATCATCAATATCCTGAGCAACGCGATCAAATTCACCGAAGCGCCCGGCAGCGTTTTCTTCACTATCGAGAAGGTGGCGTATTTTGAACGTCAATCTACCCTGAGGTTTATCATCCGCGACACCGGTATCGGAATGGACGAGGAATACTTACCTAAGATATTCGACGCGTTCACCCAGGAGGACTCCAGCCGCAGCAATAAATACGGCAGTACGGGGCTTGGTATGGCGATCACCAAAAGCATCGTTGAAATGATGAACGGCACGATCTCGGTACAATCCAAAAAAGGCGAGGGTTCGACCTTCACCGTGAACGTTACGCTGAAGAACTGCGAGAAAGGCGAACGCGATATCACGCTGTTCGATCCGTCTCGGATCAAAGCGCTGGTCATCGACGATGACGAGGTTGCATTGGAGCATGCCGGGATCGTTCTGGAGGATATCGGCGTTTCAGCCGATACAGCATCCTCCGGCAGCGAAGCGCTCGTTGCGCTCGAGATCCGCCAGGCGAAGCATGAACCGTATAATCTCGTGATTGTCGACTGGAAAATGCCCGATATGAGCGGCGAACAGGTGACGCGAGAGATCCGTCGGCGTTACGGAAACGGTGCTCGCGTGATCGCACTGACCGCCTATGATACAGAGGATATCATGGAAGAGGCTCGCCTTGCGGGCGTCGACAGCTTCATCTCGAAGTCCGAGTTCCCGTCTGTCATCGGACGCATTCTGGAAAAGGTGATGAAGAAACCGGATACCGCCGGCAAGAAGCTCGTCAGTCTTGTCGGCAAGAGGATCCTCCTTGCTGAGGATATGCTGATCAACGCAGAGATCATGAAGCAGCTTTTATCGATCAAGGGCATCGAAGCCGACCACGCCGAAAACGGTCAGATCGCGCTGGAAACCTTCCGCGATTCCGAACCGCATCACTATGACGCGGTGCTGATGGATGTCCGCATGCCGGTGATGGACGGCCTCGAGACCGCCGCGGCGATCCGTGCGCTTGACCGCGACGACGCGAGGTCGATCCCCATCATCGCGCTGACCGCTAACGCCTTTGACGAGGATGTTCAGCGATCGCTGCAGGCGGGGATGAACGCCCACCTTTCCAAACCGGTCGAACCGGAACAGCTTTATCTTACACTCGAAGAACTGATCAGTCGCAACGGCTGATAAATGGAGATTTCTTATGATTCGTATACAGGATAGTGAGCAAAATACCACATCACTGTCAAAATATCTTTCCCCGCTTGCGGTATGGGCGCTTGCATTCGGCAGCGCTGTCGGCTGGGGCGCTTTCGTTATGCCCGGCACGACCTTTCTGCCGGTCGCGGGTCCTTGGGGATCCGTGATCGGACTGTTGATCGGCGGCGTGATCATGCTGATCATCGGACTGAGCTATCATTTTCTGATGGGACGTTACCCCGACGCGGGCGGCTCCTACACCTACGCGACAAAGGTACTGGGCAGCGACCATGGCTTTCTCTGTGCTTGGATGCTGATTTTGACCTATGCCGCGATCATCTGGGCAAATTCCACCGCTCTGTCGCTGATCGTGCGTTATCTGTTCGGCGACGTGTTCTGCTTCGGTTTTTCCTATCAGATCGCGGGCTATACCGTTTATCTGGGCGAAGTGCTGTTATCGGTGGCAATACTTGCCGCGGCATGCTTGATCTGTATTACCGGTAAACGCTTTTCAGCAGTCGTACAGATCGTCTGTGCCTTACTGTTGTTCGGCGGCATTTGTGCATGCTTTATCGCTGTCGCGATTCATAAGGGAGGCATCGGCGGACTTTTGCCCGCGTTTTCCGCTGACGGCGATCCCGCCGCACAGGTGATCACCATCGTCACCCTTGCGCCTTGGGCGTTCATCGGCTTTGAATCCATCTCCCATTCATCCGGAGAGTTCCGGTTCTCACCGAAAAAGAGCCTGCCGATCATCATCGCAGCATTGGTGACCGGCGCGTTATCCTATGCCATGCTGACGCTCTGTGCATCTATGGCAGCTCCCGACGGCTATGCGAACTGGACCGAATACATCGCGACGCTGTTCAGCCATGAGGGCATCAGCGGTCTCCCGACGTTCTATGCCGCACAACAGGCAATGGGTACCGGCGGACTTGTCATCCTCGGCGTCGCCGCTTTCTGCGGTATTATCACCGGTCTGATCGGTAATTATATCGCGCTGAGCCGTTTGATCTATCGCATGTCAGCCGACAGAATGCTGCCGAAAAAGCTCGGTCAGCTCAACCGACGCGGCGTTCCGGCGACCGCTCTGCTGTGTATTGCCGGCGTATCCTGTCTGATACCGCTTCTGGGCAGAACGGCGATCGGATGGATCGTCGACGTCACTACGATCGGCGCGACGGTCGTCTATGCCTATGTTTCCATCTGCGCCTTCATCGCGGCGAAGCGTGAGAAAAAACGTCTGCCTGCAGTGATGGGCATCATCGGGTTTATTGTCGCCTGCTGTTTTGCGATCTTTTTCATGGTACCGAACGTCAGAGCGCAAAGCTCTCTCGCCGCAGAATCCTACATGATCCTGATTCTGTGGAGCGTTGTCGGAATGATCGTTTTCCGCTCGCTGATGAAACAGGATAAGATCCGTCGTTTCGGCAAAAGCACCGTGGTTTGGATCATTTTGTTCTGTCTGATCCTGCTTGTATCCATATCCTGGATCAACAAGAGGACGATGGACGACGCCGCTTCTGTCACACAGGAAGCGAGCGCGATGCATACCCGCCTTGCCGAGCGAGCCGGACTGGAAGCAGATAACGACAGCGTGGTGGAAACCAACGGATATCTGGCCGATCGTTTCCAATTGTTCGGCAATACCGTCAGGCGCAACGTGTTTATTTTCGCGGGCTTGATCTTTTGTTCGCTGATCGTCGTATTCAGTATCTTTACCATTATAAAGCGCCGCGAAAAACAGAGTGAAGCGGAACGGCTTCTTGCCGAAGAGAACAGCCGTGCAAAGAGTACCTTCCTCTCGAATATGAGCCATGACATCCGCACCCCGATGAACGCTATCACCGGCTATACCGCGCTGGCGCTCAAGGAAAATGATGTTCCTGAGCATATTCGTGAATACCTTGAAAAAATCGATACCTCGGGCAAGCACCTGCTTTCCCTGATCAACGATATATTGGACATGAGCCGCATCGAAAGCGGCAAGATGGAGCTGGATACCGCTCCCGCGGATCTTTACCAGCTGTTCGATGAGATCGGACACATTTTTGAATTGCAGATGCAGTCCAAGCAGCTTGACTTTACCGTCGATTACAGCCAAACAAAGCATCGCTTTGTTGTCTGTGATAAGAACCGTCTGAACCGCATTTTGCTCAATCTGGTATCAAATGCGAATAAATATACGCCCGTAGGAGGAAAAATCTCGCTGATTGTGCGTGAACGAACGGCTCTACCCGATCTTGCGCACTATGAGATCAGCGTCAGCGACACCGGCATCGGAATGAGTCCGGAGTTCGCCGAGCATATCTTCGACGCGTTCGAGCGTGAACGCAGCCGCACTGTTAACCAGATCCAGGGTACGGGACTCGGCATGTCGATCACCAAGAATCTTGTTGAGCTGATGGGCGGCACCATTCTTGTGAAAACAGCTCAGGGAAGCGGTTCGACCTTTACCTTGAACCTCAGCTTCCCGATCGCCTCCGATGCAGAAACAGAAGAACTGCTTGAGATCGAATCGCTCGAAAACGAGCATCCCGATTTCAGCGGCGTTCGTATCCTGCTCGCTGAGGATAATCCGATCAACTGTGAGATCGCGACGATGATCCTCTCACAAGAGGGCTTTGAGGTCGAAGTCGCCGAGAACGGCAAGGTCGCCGTCGAGATGCTCTCAGCCGCTGATGAAGACCGCTACAGCGTTATCCTCATGGATATCCAAATGCCGGTGATGAACGGCTTTGACGCGACGCGTGCGATCCGCAAGCTCGACGGCAAACGCGGACAGATCCCCGTGATCGCCGTTACCGCCAACACCTTTGAGGACGATCGCCGTGAGGCGACGGAGGCGGGTATGAACGCCCATGTTTCCAAGCCATACCAGCCTGCCGAACTGGTGGCAGTTATTGCGGAATGCCTGATGGGTTCCGCCGACCAAAACGGAGAATAATATGGAACAACTGATGAAGTCAGGCGGCATGAAACGCCGCGTGCTGATTGTAGATGATGAAATGATCAATCGCGAGTTACTCGGTGCGATGATCTCTGCAACCTATGATGTGGATTTTGCCGAGAACGGAAAGGATGCGCTCGATAAGCTCCGTGCGCCCGACGCGCATTATTCGCTGATACTGCTCGATCTTTTGATGCCGGTACTCGACGGCTTCGAGGTGATCAAAGCGTGTCACGCCGACGAATTCCTGCGCCGTATCCCGATCATTGTCATGACTTCCGAGAAATCCGCCAAGGTCAAAAGCATCCGAATGGGCGCCGCGGACTTTATCACAAAGCCCTATGACATGCCCGAGGTTATTTTGGCACGCTGTGAGCGTATCATCGAGCTGAGCGAGGACAAGAGCATCATCGACTCCACCGAGCGCGACCCGCTCACCGGTCTGTATACGAGGGGCTATTTCTTCGCTTATCTGCCGGGCTTACAGGCGCACCTTGATTCTCCGATGGATGCGATGGTGCTGAACATTGACCGATTCCACATGCTCAACGAGCTTTTCGGCCGCGAAGAGGGCGATAAGGTTCTGCGCTGTGTCGGTGATTCGATCAAGGCGTTTCTTGAGGGTACCCGAGGGATCGCGTGCCGTACCGAAGGAGATAATTTCCTGATCTATTGTGAACACCACGATGATTACGAGCAGGAGGCGCGAGATCGTCAGGATGAGCTGAACCGCATGACTCAGGCGCACAATATCCATCTGAGGATCGGCGTCTATGCGTGCGAAAGCGACGATGTCGATTTTGAAAGATGCTTCAGCCGCGCTAAGGCGGCATGCGACCGCATACGCGGTCAGTTTGAGCTGGTGACGACCTTCTATGATCACGAGATCTATGAGAAGAATGTGTTCTGCGAACGGCTCATCGGCGATCTTCAGGACGCGATCGACGGCCGTCAGTTTGTCGTCTATTATCAGCCGAAATACCGTATTCAGGGCGAACGACCGGTTCTTGCGAGCGCCGAGGCGCTGATTCGCTGGATCCACCCGACGCTGGGCTTCATCAGCCCGGGTGATTTCATCCCGCTGTTTGAGAAGAACGGACTGATCCGTAAGGTCGACCGTTACGTCTGGCGTGAAGCAGCCGCTCAGATCCGCCGCTGGAAGGATACCTACGGCAGGTCGATTCCTGTTTCTGTCAACGTTTCGCGCGTCGATATCTTTGATCCGGATCTGGAGGAAAAATTGCAGACGATCTTGAAAGATAACGCGCTGAATCCGGGTGACATGTATCTGGAGATCACCGAGTCCGCGTATTCCGATAACGCCGATCACCTGATCGAGGTCGTCAATCGCCTCAGAGAGAGCGGCTTTCGGATCGAGATGGACGACTTCGGCTCGGGCTACTCTTCGCTGAATATGCTCACGACCATTCCGATTGACGTTCTCAAGCTCGACATGGAGTTCATCCGCAACATGCTGACGGATGAAACCAACGAGAAGCTGGTCGGACTGATGATCGACATCGCGAGCTATCTGGACGTCCCGGTCGTCGCCGAAGGCGTAGAGGAACGCGAACAGCTTGACGCATTGAAGCAGATGGGCTGTGAATTGGTGCAAGGCTATTATTTCTCGCCCCCGCTGCCTGCTGGGCGGTTCGAGGAATTGATTATAAAGGAAATCAAGAATGAATCGGAGGAGACCCATGATTACGATTGAAAAATTGAAAGAGTTCGGCGCAGATACCGATGAGGGACTCGGACGCTGCTACGGCAACGAGGCGTTGTATCTGCGACTGGTGAATATGATCCCTGCGGAAGCAAACTTCGATGCGCTTCGTGACGCAGCAGATAAGAATGATCTCGACAAGGCCTTTGAGGCGGCTCATGCGCTCAAAGGCGTACTCGGCAACCTTTCGTTGACGCCGATGTTTGAGAAATGCTCACAGATCACCGAGCTGCTCAGAGCGAGAACAGAGATGGATTATGCACCGCTGATTGATGAACTGCTATCTCAGAAAGCGGAGCTTGAAGCAATCTGCGCCGACTGATGTTATATGAATGCGTCAAGAAGTTTATGGATGCCGAGGATGAGGTTCGCCGCGTCGCAAAGCTAAATATGGAGCCATAATCTAAGGTAAACTCAATATTTTGTGAATAATTACTATTGATTTTTCAGCTTGTTTATCATATAATTCCCTAGTAACTTCTCAAGTGTCTTCTATAGTTACTGTTCGCTGTGTTTACTGAATCAGGAGGCAAATTCCCTTCTGTAATCCCGAAAGAGGTGACACAATGAAAGATTCTCTCCGACGCTTGAAGCTTTGGATCCTCCCGAAAACAGACAAAGATATCGACATGGAGATCGATATCCATAATCTGTCGAATATCTACCACTTTTCCATTGTTGTCGGCATTGTACAGATCATTTCAATCATTTTTTTTGCAATATTCAAATTTAACACCATGTCACAGTCGGATTATCTCGGCGCCATGCTGAGAGTCGGTCTGAGCGTTGTCCTGTGCGTTATCGGCTTTTTTATTTCAAGACAGGTTTTGAACAACCGTGCGCTGATCGAAAAACACAGGCATAAGGTGAAGTTCTTCATCGGCGGATTCATTACGCTTTTGATCCTGTGGGGAATGTACGCTTCGATTCCGAGTTATGTCAATCATCAGCAGATTCTTGCGTTCTACACGGTCGAGCTGCTCGCTGTATTGTTTGTCAAGCTCACCCCGCTGTTCACGGTCATCATCATCTTCGGTTCCTATCTCGCGTATTTTCTGATACTCAACTTCTGTTTTGAGCCGGGACTGATCAATCCGTATAATTATCTGATGCTGGCGATCCTGTCGGTCGTCGGTGCGATGATCAATTACCGCATGATGGTGAATTACATCAAAGAGAAGAACAAAGCGATCGGTCTCAACAAATCGCTCGAGCTGATCGCGAATCACGACAGCACGACGCGTTTGCAGAACCGCTATGCGCTCAATCAGTGTGTGAACGACTATGTCGGTAAGGATATCTGTGTCGCTATGGGCGATATCAACAGCTTTAAGGCTGTTAACGACACCTACGGTCATCCTGCGGGCGATGACGTTCTCAAGCGCTTTTCCGAGATACTGCTTCGTTTCTTCAAGGATGAAGAGATCTATCGCTACGGCGGTGATGAATTCCTGATCGTTGTCAGCGGTAACGATATCGAAACCTTTGAGGAAAAGTTCAAGAAGATTAACGAGTGCTTCGCCTCGGTGCGTATCGCGGGAATCGAGAGAAATCTCGGCTGTAGCTTCGGCTGTGTTACCGCGTGTCCTGCCGATGTGTCCGAGTTTTTCGGAATGCTGATCCACGCCGACAGGAAGCTCTATACTGAAAAAGAAAGAGTCAAAGCAGGAAGATAACAGAGCATGGGGGCTGTCGCACTGAGAAACGCGATAGCCCCTTTTAGTGTCATTCTGAGCTTGTCGAAGAATCTTACAGTGCAATCTATCCAACTTCATTACACCTTTCATGTGTAATCTAACGGAAAAGTATGCACTTTCAGATTCTTCACTGACACGCGTGTCCGTTCAGAATGACATTTTTTGTTTTGCGACAGCCCCTTCTGTTTAACGATATACAACGTGTGCGAATGTCGGGGAGGGACTTGCTCCTCCCGCAAACATTTCTGTTATATGTCGTCTGCCGCGAAGCATATTCACCTGTCCGTAGGGGCGACCATGGGTCGCACGCAACCTTACTGTTCCATCCGTCCGCCGCGAAGCACATCCGCCTTTTCGAATCACTAAAGACTTATACAAAAGTTACATAAGTCAACATTTGTATATTATCTTGACAAAACATTTCGATTCATTTACAATATCTACAAAAGACTAATAGTAGGTGAATCGCATGTCTCGCTATATAATTCTATATAATCCGAAGAGCAATAATAAGCATGGCAAGTCAGCCGCTCAGGGCGCTGCTTCGCTGATCAGCGGAGAAGAACACGAGTTTGTCGACTGGCTGAGCATTACCGACAAACAGCGCTTTTTTGACGCGTTGAAGGAGGATGACAAGGTGATCCTCTGCGGCGGTGACGGCTCGATCAACCACCTGATCAACGAGGTAGATACCGACACCATCACCAATGAGGTTTACTTCTATGCGACCGGTACCGGAAACGATTTTGTCCTTAGCATCGGCAAAAAGCCCGGGACACTGATCCTTTTGAACAAATACTTCATCGGGCTTCCGACCGTTACGGTCAACGGAAAGGACTACAAGTTCATCAACGGCGTCGGCTTTGGCATCGACGGCTACTGCTGTGAGGTGGGGGATGACCTGAAGCAAAAATCCGATAAACCGATCAACTATTCTTCGATTGCGATCAAGGGAATCTTGTTTCACTTCAAGCCGGTGAACGCAGTCGTGACCGTCGACGGCAAGGTCGAACGCTTCAAAAAGGTATGGCTTGCTCCGACGATGTACGGCACCTGTTACGGCGGTGGAATGTTCCCGACGCCTGAGCAGAAGCGCGGTCGAGGGAGAGTCTCTGCAATGGTCTATTACGGCAAGGGCAAGCTCAGATCCCTCATGGCGTTCCCGTCCATCTTCACGGGTGAGCATGTCAGCCGTACCGATATGGTCAGGATCTTGACCGGAAAGAACGTCAAGGTGAGATTTGATAGACCGACGCCTCTCCAGATCGACGGCGAAACCATCCGTAACGTGACCGAATATACCGTCAGCTTCAAGTGAATATCGCTTTATTTCCCACAGCTTGAAAAACTGTGGGATTTTTTCTTGACAAACGGAAGAAGATGTGTTATTATAACACCAACCTACTCGGTAGGTATATAAATGATTTTGATGAATCATGAGGTGTATGATGAAACTGAGATTTGAAAAGCTGGTGAGAGCGAATTTCCGCTTCGGACGAATGTAAATATCTCTTTTATCCGACATAACAAATAATTATTATATGAAAGAGGTATTATTATGAGTAACTATCGTTTTGAAACATTACAGCTTCACGTTGGCCAGGAAACCCCCGATCCCGCATCCGATGCGCGCGCAGTCCCGATCTACGCGACCACATCCTATGTGTTCCATAACTCCGAGCATGCTGCCGCACGCTTTGGTTCGGCTGATGCCGGCAATATCTACGGCAGATTGACGAACTCCACACAGGGCGTGTTTGAGGACAGAATCGCCGCTTTGGAGGGAGGCGTCGCAGGCTTGGCGGTATCCTCCGGCGCTGCCGCGATCACTTACGCGATCCAGGCGCTCGCTCAGGCAGGCGAGCATATCGTCGCCCAAAAGACCATCTACGGCGGCTCCTACAATCTTCTCGCACACACATTACCCCAATACGGTATTTCTACGACCTTTGTCGATGCCCACAACTTTGCGGAGCTTGAGGGCGCGATCCGCGATAACACCAAGGCGATCTACCTCGAGACCCTCGGCAACCCCAACTCCGATATTCCCGACGTCGACGCGATCGCTGAGATTGCTCACAAGCACGGTGTCCCGCTTGTCGTCGACAACACCTTCGGTACACCGTATCTGTTCCGCCCGATCGAGCATGGCGCGGATATCGTTGTCCATTCTGCGACGAAGTTTATCGGCGGTCACGGCACGACCCTCGGCGGCGTGATCGTTGACTCCGGCAACTTCGATTGGAAAGCAAGCGGCAAGTACCCGAATATCGCCGATCCCAACCCGAGCTACCACGGCATTTCCTTTGCCGATGCAGTCGGTCCCGCCGCATTCGTGACATATATCAGAGCCATCCTGCTTCGCGATACCGGCGCGTGCATCTCTCCGTTCGCAGCGTTCCTGCTCCTGCAAGGAACCGAAACGCTGTCCCTGCGTCTGGAACGACATGCCGAGAATACCAAGAAGGTCGTCGAGTATCTGTCAAAGCATCCGAAGGTCTCTAAGATCAACCATCCTTCGCTGCCCGATCATCCCGATCACGAGCTATATCAGAAGTATTTCCCGAACGGCGGCGCGTCGATCTTCACCTTTGATATCAAGGGCGGGAAGGATGAGGCATACCGCTTTATCGACCATCTCAAGATCTTCTCGCTGCTCGCGAACGTCGCCGACGTCAAGTCGCTCGTCATCCATCCGGCAACCACAACCCATAGCCAGCTGACCGAGGAGGAGCTGCTTGATCAGGGCATCTCCCAGGCGACCATTCGTCTGTCTATCGGTACCGAGCATATCGACGATATCATCGCAGATCTTGAGAACGGATTTGCCGCAGTATAACACAACCTTACTAACCGCAATCGCTCCGTGGTGATCCCACGGAGCTTTTCTATTGAAAACGCTTGCTTTTCTCTCGTTTCGGTGTAAAATAGTGGTAATGAGGTGAGCGTATGAGAGCGAGTGTATTTCATGAGATCCTACGACAACTGAATCGCGGTGAGAACAGCCGCCTTATGGCAGAGGTCGACGGCAAGCGTTATGTCAGGAAGTTTCTGACAAACGACAGACTGATCATCCTCGGCGGCGGTCATGTGGGACTTGCGCTGAGTCGGATGGCGGCGCTGCTGGATTTTTCCGTGACCATTGTCGACGACCGACCTGCTTTTGCAAACGATCAGCGTTTTCCCGACGCCGACGAGGTGATCTGCGACAGTTTTGAGAATGCGATCAATCGTCTCTGTATCCGCGACACCGACTATGTCTGCGTCCTCACCCGCGGTCACCGCTGGGACAAGGACTGCATCAAGATGATCCTCGGCGGCACAATGCCGCGTTATCTCGGAATGATCGGCTCTTGCCGGCGCGTCGCGGGACTGAGGGATGATCTTCTTGAAATCGGCTATCCCGCCGAACGACTCGATCAGCTCCATGCGCCCATCGGACTGCGAATCGGCGCTCAAACACCTTCCGAGATCGCGCTTTCCATCTGCGCCGAGATGATCTCCGTCAAGCGTATGGATCATCAGAAATCCGATGATAACACGCTTTTTGCAACGAATACCGATATACAACTGCTGACATTCTTGGCGAATTCCGAATCACCCCGTGCGTTGCTGCTGGTGCTGTCGAGCGACGGCTCAACCCCCGTCGACAGCGGCGCAATTATGGGAATCGACCCGATCGGCGGCTCTTTCGGTACGATCGGCGGCGGATGCTCCGAGGCGGCGGCGATCGCCAAAGCACGTCGCATCATCGGAACAGGGGAGAGGGCTGTCATCGAGATCGACATGTCCAACGAGGTCGCCGCAGAAAACGGCATGGTGTGCGGCGGGTGTATGACTGTCCTGATCGAAGATATCACATAAAAGTCGCCGACGGTTGCGTTACCGTATGAATCGTGCTATAATGACAAAAACCGATAACGGAGGTTTACTATGAAACTGACCGAGATCCTTAACAATAATCAATATTCCTTATCCTTTGAGGTGTTTCCGCCCAAGCGTTCCGACTCCTTTGAAAGCGTGAAGACCGCGATCGAATCCATCGCGCGCCTCAGACCCGCTTTCATGAGCGTAACCTACGGCGCGGGCGGCGGCACCAGCAGCTATACGCTGGACATCGCGAAGGATATCAAATATCGCTTCGGCGTGCCGACGATGGCACACCTGACCTGCGTATCCTCCACCAAGGAGACCGTTGCAGAAAAGATCCACGAGATCAAGGAGGCGGGCATCGTCAACGTGATGGCGCTGCGCGGCGATCTCACGCCTGAGCTTGCTTTGTCCGATCGGTCAAAGTGGGATTATCACCATGCGATCGATCTGGTACGCGAGCTGAAGGAGGCTGACGCCGACTTCTGTATCGGATGCGCCTGCTATCCCGAGGTCCATCCCGAGAGTAAGAACCAGATTGAGGATATCAAATACCTGAAAGAAAAGGTCGACGCCGGCTGTGATTTTATCACGACCCAGATGGTGTTTGACAACAACCTGTTCTATAACTTCCTTTATAAGATCCGCGAGGCGGGCATCACCGTACCGGTGCTTCCCGGTATCATGCCGATCACCAAGGCAGTCCAGCTTGAGCGTGCGATCAAGCTCTCCGGCTCGTTCGTTCCCCAGCGCTTCAAGGCGATGGTCGATCGCTTCGGTTCGGACGATGATGCGATGGCTCAGGCAGGCATCGCATACGCGACCGACCAGATCATCGACCTGTATGCCAACGGCGTGAAGAACGTCCACGTTTATTCGATGAACAAGCCCATGGTCGCCCGCGCGATCCAGCAGAATCTCAGCTGTATCCTCGGCAAATGATTATCAGAGAGAGCTTCACGCCGCCTTTATGGAATCGCGGCGAGATCGCCCGCTATGCCCGCGCGAAGGCGGACGATGAACGGATCGCCTCGCTGATCGACGAATGTATCGCCGAGGCGGAGACGGTACTTGATTACCGCGTGTGCTATGCGGTCAGCGGGATTGAGAGAAATGAAAATACCCTTTGCTTTGATGGAATCACAACCGAGTCAAAAACACTCACAAAAGCCCTTTCCGGCTGTGAACGGCTCGTGATGTTTGCCGCGACCGTCGGCGCGCCGTTTGATCGTCTGATCGCGCGTTACAGCCGACTCGAACCCTCCAAAGC
Source organism: Ruminococcus sp. (assembly GCA_017446165.1). Lineage (GTDB taxonomy): Bacteria > Bacillota > Clostridia > Oscillospirales > Acutalibacteraceae > Ruminococcoides. The sequence continues at coordinate 7,578 of JAFSRK010000118.1, read as the reverse complement.
TTTGATACTGCAGGCAATCGGCGCAGAGCGCGTCGAGAGCCTTTGTGATGTATTTTGCGCAAAAATGAATACGGAGTTGATCGCTGAGAAAAAATCTTTGAGAACGCGCGTCAGCCCCGGCTACGGCGATATCCCGCTTACAATGCAGACCGAGCTGTTCGGCATCCTCGACTGTGAGCGGAAGATCGGCTTGACCCTCAACGAGAGTCTGCTCATGTCGCCGTCAAAATCCGTCACGGCGATCGCGGGCATCGGCGCCGCACGCTGTGATGCGATAAGTGAAACCTGTACCGATTGTCAAAAGACCGACTGTGTGTACAGACGATAAGAGGAAAATATGGATCTGAGAGAATTTATCAAACAGAATATCGTCATTCTCGACGGCGGCATGGGAACGCTTCTGCAAGAGCGCGGACTCATGCCCGGCGAACAGCCAGAGCGCTGGAATCTGAGCCATCCCGAGGATATCGTCGCCATCCACCGCGATTATTTTGACAGCGGTTCCAACGTCGTGAACACCAACACCTTCGGCGCAAATTCACTGCATTTTTCTGCGGGCGAACTCGATGAGATCATCCGCGCTGCTGTCGAGAACGCTAAGAAGGCGAGAGAGCTGTCCGAAGCTCCTCATGAGAAGTATATCGCTCTCGATATCGGTCCCACCGGCAGACTTTTAAAGCCGATGGGCGATCTTGATTTTGAGGATGCGGTTTCTGTTTTTGCACAAACCGTGAAGCTCGGCGTGAAATACGGCGTCGATCTCATCATGATCGAAACGATGAACGACAGCTACGAGACAAAAGCAGCCCTGTTGGCGGCTAAAGAGAACTGCGATCTGCCTGTATTCGTTTCGAACGCCTACAGCGAGAACGGCAAGCTGATGACAGGCGCTTCTCCTGCTGCGATGGTCGCGATGCTCGAGGGCATGGGCGCCGATGCGATCGGCGTGAATTGCTCGTTCGGACCGGATAAGCTCGCTCCGATCATCCGCGAGTATCAGAAATACGCATCCGTACCGCTTCTGTTGAAGCCCAATGCGGGACTGCCCCAGAGCATCGACGGCAAAACCGTCTATAACACCTCCGCCGAGGATTTCGCCGTTATCACCTCCGCGCTTGTCCGCGACGGTGTCCGGGTCGCAGGCGGCTGCTGCGGAACAACTCCCGCTTATATCAAGTCGTTGGTGAATAAACTCGGCGTGATGACTCCCGCACATACAGAACCCAAGCACGATACGATCGTGTCGTCCTATGCCGATGCTGTTGTGTTCGGCGACGATCCCGTGCTGATCGGCGAGCGGATCAACCCGACCGGCAAGAAACGACTGAAAGAAGCCCTGCGCTCAAATGATATCGACTATCTTCTCAGCGAGGGCAACCGCCAGCAAAAGGCAGGCGCGCACATTCTTGACGTCAATGTTGGCTTACCCGAGATCGACGAGCCCGAGATGCTGTCGAAGGTCGTCTGTGAGCTTCAGGCGATCTGTGATCTTCCGCTGCAGATCGACACCTCCGATCCTGTTGCGATGGAGCGCGCCTTGCGTATTTACAACGGCAAAGCGATGATCAACTCAGTCAACGGCAAGGAGGAAAGCATGCACGCGATCTTCCCGCTGATGAAGAAGTACGGCGGCGTTGCGGTCGCGCTGACCCTTGACGAAAGCGGCATCCCCGATACTGTCGAGGGCAGAGTCGCCGTTGCGAAGAAGATCATCGACACCGCAATGATCTATGGCATCGACAAGAAGAATCTGATCTTCGATACCCTCGCCATGGCGGTCAGCGCCGATCCTCAGGCTGCGAACATTACGCTCGAATCCCTTCGAATCATACGTCACGAGCTGGGCGTCCACACCTCGCTCGGTGTTTCCAATATCTCCTTCGGACTCCCGAAACGCGACATCATCAACTCCGCGTTCTTCACGATGGCGCTTCAAAACGGATTGTCCGCCGCGATCATGAATCCGTTCTCTGCAGAGATGATGAAGGCTTTCTACAGCTATCGCGTGCTGAGAGGCCTTGATCCGAACTGCTGCGAGTATATCCGCTTTGCCGAGTCGGTCGAGAATGATATGACCGTTTCCGTGACCGATCGCAAGCAGGAGGATATCTCAAACGAAACCCTGCAATCTGCGATCATCTCCGGCAGAAAAGAGCAGGCGGCTAAGCTCTGTACCGAGCTGCTTCGGGATACCGATCCCATGAAGATCGTGCAGGAGCATATCATCCCCGCGCTGGATATCGTCGGCAGGAATTACGAAGCGGGCAAGGTGTACCTCCCGGGACTCTTGATGAGCGCCGAATCCGCGAAATATGCCTTTGAGGAGATCAAGAAGATCATCTCGACCGACTCCTCAGGCAAATCGAAATGCAGCTTTGTCATCGCCACCGTCAAGGGTGATATCCATGACATCGGCAAGAATATCGTCAAGCTCCTGCTCGAGAACTACGGCTTCGATGTACACGATCTCGGAAAGGATGTCCCGCCCGAGGTGATCGTCGACGAAACCGTCAAACTGCATGCGCCGTTGGTAGGCTTGTCTGCGCTGATGACGACCACGGTTCCCTCGATGGAGGAAACCATCGTTCAACTGCGTGAGAAAGCGCCGTGGGCAAAGGTGATCGTCGGAGGCGCCGTGATGACCAAGGCGTACGCCGAGTCCATCGGCGCGGATAAATACGGTAAAGACGCGATGGATACCGTTCGCTACGCCGATGAGATCAACGCCTCGCTGACTTGACAAATCGGTCTGAAATCACTATAATCACAAATGAAATAACTGCCACCGGGTAGAGATGTCACAAAGCATCTGTGTCGTATCGTTAGGTCTTTGAAGATACGATCAGATGCTTTTTTTGGAGTAAATATAAGTATGAGGTTTATCAGAGATTCCGTCCGACAACTAAAGATAGGGGAGAAGCTGTTGTGGCTTTTTTCGGTGATGGGGATCACGCTGTCGTTTTTTATCATGCGCAACACGGATTATCTGACGCTGATCGACTCGCTGATCGGCATCAGCGCGTTGATCTTCGTCGCGAAGGGCAACGTCATCGGTCAGGTGATGACCGTGATCTTCGGCGTGTTCTACGGCATCATATCCGCACAGTATCACTATTGGAGCGAGGTGATTACCTACCTTGGCATGACTGCGCCGATTGCATTGGGCGCGGTCGTCACATGGCTCCGTCATCCGTACGAAAAAGGTGAGGTCAAGGTCAGAGAGATGAAACGCCGCGACTGGGTGATCCTCGCGCTGCTGACGATCGCGGTCACGATTCTGTTTTATTTTGTTCTGGGATGGCTCGACACGCCGAACATTATCTTTTCGACCATCTCCATCGCGACCAGCTTCTCGGCGTCCGCACTGGTACTCCTGCGTTCGGAGTATTACGGCATCTTCTACGGAATGAACGACGTCGTGTTGATCGTTCTCTGGACGCTTGCGAGCATCGAGAATATCAACTATTTTCCGATGGTCCTGTGTTTTGTGATCTTTCTGATCAACGACCTTTACGGCTTTTACAATTGGCAGAAAATCAAACGCCGGCAAAATCGTGTGAAAACAGGCTGACGGAGTCTCATCTTCTTTATTGACATTCGGTATGTTTTCATATATTATTGAAGCAGAACATCCAAGGAGCAAAGAGAAATGAAGAATAAAAAGACAGTCTTCTTTATCATCATCGCTGTTCTTGCCGTAGTCGCGATCGCGATCTATGTCACAACCCGCATGAATCGCCCCACCAAGGATCTTTCATCCATATCTGCGACCCAGTCGACCGACAAGAAATATTCGATCGGCGAAAGCTATGACAACCACGGCTTGATCGTCACGGTTGACAAGTGTGAAAAATGTGACGATAAGGAAAAGTATCCCGAGGTCGCTGCCGGCAACGATCTGATCCGTGTGCATATCTCCATGAAAAACACCACCAAGGAATCCGTCCCTGTCGCGAAATATGCCTTCAAGTGCTACGCTGACAGCCGTACGCTGACTGAGAAAGACTTGTATGCCGAGGATAAGCTCACCGAGGGCGACAGCCTCTCTCCGGACAGGATCGAGGACGGCTATCTTTATTATGAAGTCCCCAAGGGCGCGAAGCTCGAGCTGGAATACTTCCCGAACGTAGTCACGATCTTCGGCCATTCCGTCATCTACAATCTGACGTACTGATATAATATCAATCAAAGATTTGTCAAAATCACTTGACAAAATGAGGTAATTCCTATATAATAACAAGGCTGATGTGATTTCAGCCGTTATTCTGCGCCAATAGCTCAGTTGGATAGAGCAACTGCCTTCTAAGCAGTAGGTCAGGGGTTCGAATCCCTTTTGGCGCGCCATGTATGGTGGGATTAGCGTAGTCGGTTAACGCGCCAGTTTGTGGCACTGGAGACCACCGGTTCGAATCCGGTATCCCACCCCACACGACTCATTAGCTCAGTTGGCAGAGCACTTGACTTTTAATCAAGGTGTCCGGAGTTCGAATCTCCGATGGGTCACCATTAGGAGTCAAAGGCGGAGATGTAAAAATCTCCGCCTTTTCGTTTTTTGTGAAACCGTAGATAGGAGTCTTGTGATCCCATAAGCGGCTTCGATAATCAATACAACTGTAAATAGAAATGAAGCGTTCCTACCGGAGGGCTGCCACCGGTCGCCCTAACGGAATAGACATATTATAATAGAAAGCACTATCGCACACAATCGGTTGCGTTAGTGCTTGTTCCTCTTTGCAGCTCCCTTGTTCCTCTTTGCAGCTCCCTTGTTCCTCTTTGCAGCACCCTTGTGTTGACATTATAAGCGATTTGTATTAAAATATAATATATATGGGCAAATTTTACTGTATGTGAGGGAATAATATGACAAAATTATATCTGGCGATTCCATGCTATAATGAAGAAGAGGTCCTGCACGATTCCGCTGAGAAGCTGCTCGTCAAGTATACCGAGCTGATGAACAGCGGCAAGATCACCGAGGACTCCAAGATCGTATTCATCGACGACGGTTCAAAAGACAGAACATGGGAGATCATCAAGGAGCTGCACGAGAAGAATCCCGTCTATCAGGGAATCAAGCTCAGCCGCAACCGCGGTCACCAGAACGCGCTCTTGTGCGGACTGATGACGCTCAAGGACAAGGCGGACGCGGTAATCTCGATCGACGCCGATCTCCAGGATGATATCAACGCCTTTGACGCGATGATCGAAAAGTACGAAGCGGGCTGTGACGTCGTCTACGGCGTACGCTCCAAACGTGAGACCGATACTTTCTTCAAGCGCTTCACCGCCGAGGCATTCTACAAGATCCTCAACAAAATGGGCGCCAAGGTCATTTTCAATCACGCCGACTTCCGCCTGATGACCAAGCGCGCTCTTGACGCCTTCTCCCAGTATAAGGAAACCAACATCTTCCTGCGCGGCATGGTTCCGCTTGTCGGCTACAAGTCCGACGTCGTCACCTATGAACGCTTTGAGCGTCTTGCCGGCGAGAGCAAATACCCGCTAAAGAAGATGCTCGCTTTAGCTTGGGAGGGTATCACCTCGCTGAGCATCCAGCCGATCAGAATGATCACATGGCTCGGCGCGATCATCTTTTTCATCAGCTTAATCATGATCATCTACTCGCTGATCAGTCACTTCACCGGTTCCGCGGTCAGCGGGTGGGCAAGCACTCTCTGCTCGATCTGGGCGCTCGGCGGCTTACAACTGCTCGCGATCGGTATCATCGGAGAGTATATCGGTAAGATCTATCTGGAAACGAAGCGTCGTCCCAGATTCATTGTTGAAGAATTCTTAGAGGACTAAATGAACAGTAATAAAGCAGCCACCGTATTAAACAGAATATTTCACATTTGCTTTTTTGCCTGCATGGCGATCACGGTCGTCGGTTCGTTGGTGTTCGGCTATACCAAGAGGGTGACCTCGGTCAATGAAGCAGGTAAAACGGTCACCGTGGACGTTCGTTACGGTGCGTTCGTCCATATGCTGATCTATGGGCTGGCGATCCTGCTGCTCGCGTTATTTTGCGCGTTGTACTATCTATCTAATAAGGACATTCATTTCCTGAGAGCCTCAGGCAAGCTGTCCGAGGAAATGAAGTTCCGCCTGATCACCTTCGGCGGTATCGTCCTGATCCTGCTGTTACAGCTCTATTTCGGCGCGGAGCTGAAGATCTATCCGCGTACCGATCTGTTGCAGGTTGTCGACGGCGCGACCGGCTTCGCGAAGACCGCTAACTTTGATGCGGTAAGGAATGATATCGCGACGGGAAACAATAACTACATGGCGCGCTATCCCAACAACTTCATGATCATGTTCATGCTGGCGTTGCTCTACCGTGTCACTTATCTGATACTCGGATACATTCCGATGTATCTTTCGGTTGTCCTCAACGTGATCGCGATTAATCTCTCACTACTCTTTACCGTATTGATCGCAAAGCAGATGTGGGGAAGACGCAAGGCAGTCTTTACGCTGTGCCTGTTGTTCATTTTTGCACCGTTTTATGTGTATGTTCCGTTCTATTATACCGATTCGCTGTCGATGCCGTTTGGCATCCTCGGTATCTATCTGTTCATACTCGGATTAAAATCGACGAAGGATCACCGCGTCCGCAAGTATGTATTGCTTGCGATGTCCGGCGCCTTGCTGTTCATTGGCTTCAAGGTCAAGGGCAGCATCGGCGTGATCTTTGCGGCGGCGATCATCTACTCGCTTCTAAAATGCAAGCTCAAGGAATTCGCATGTGTAGCGTTGGCGCTGATCCTCGGCTTCGGCTCCTTTGCATTAATGTTTAAGGCAGGCTATAATGCTGTCGGACTCGTCACCGCCGAGCAGGCTGAGATGTATGAATACCCGATGACACACTGGATCATGATGGGTCTCAAGGGCAGAGGCGGCTATAACATGGCGGACAGTGAATATACCTCTTCGTTTTACTCTAAGGAAGAAAAGATGGACGCCAATCTCAAGGTGATCGAGAAACGTATCAAGAATCTCGTCAAGAATCATCGCCTGACATACCATTTTATCTTCAAGGCAGTTTGGATGTGGAGCGACGGTACCTATTTCATCCCCGGTCACATCACGGATTATGTCCATCGAAGTTGGCTGCATGATTTTGTCTTGCGCGACGGCAAGAATTACTATATGCTCTACGGCTATTCGAATGCCTTCCAGTTTTTCCTGCTCCTGATGATGGCGTTGTCGCTGTTCAAGGGTGTCATAAAGCCTAAGATTGATTTTATGGTACTGATCAAGGGCTCGGTGTTCGCGCTGTTCCTGTTCCTCTTGATCTGGGAGGGACGCTCGCGCTACCTCTTCAACATGACGCCGCTGTACATCCTGATGGCGGTCGACGGCATCTCCTATCTGACGGAGCTGTTGTCGAAGCTCAAAGCGAAGATCAAGAGACGTAAGTCAATGCCGACAGAACCAACAGAAGCAACTGCATAAGAAAATCGTGCCTTCGGCACGCAATTTTCGTATTGCCATCGCCCGTGCGCACATCCAGTGCGCTACTGGGCGGGCACTATAAATCTTTTTTACTTTATAAGAAACGAGCAGTTTCTTATAAAG
>JAFSRK010000117.1 GCA_017446165.1 Ruminococcus sp. | reverse complement strand
GTGGTCGTCCCTACGAAGGTTGATGTACAGAATACTTCGGGAGGTTTTTGCAAACAAAAAAAGCAGGCGGCGCCTGCTTTTAAGGTTATGCATTTTACGCTGTTTTATTCAGTCTCTTCGCTAAGGATGACTTAGCTCTGGCGGCTGTGTTCTTGTGCAGGATACCCTTTGCTACAGCCTGATCAATCTTTTTAGTAGCAAGACGTACCGCCTCAGCCTTATTATCAGCGTCTGTATCTACCGCTACATAAGCTTTCTTGACATAAGTCTTGAGAGCAGACTTGAGCGCTTTGTTCTGGGCTGTCTTGGTCGCGATAACCTTAACACGCTTTTTTGCTGATTTAATATTCGGCATTGTCCCACCTCCTTAATATATCAGTTGTCATTGTCATGTACAAGTAATGATAGCATTTTTCTCAGTAAAATGCAAGCATTTTGTTAAATTTCTGCAATATTTTTTTCGAATAGTGGTTGGTTGTCTCTGTCGGCACAAGATGTTGTGACGTCAGCCGCCTTTTTTCATGCGGAAGTACTTCACGGCACAGAGAATCAGCACGGCGATCGCCACGCCGCGGTAGATCCAGCCGTAGACGCCCGCCATCAGATCGACGTCGACGAAGATATCGACCAGCGCCCATGTGCCGAGAAACGCGAAGAAGCCCGCGAGCAGGAAGAAGAATTTGCTCTCCCTGATCGCCATGTAAAACAGGTACGCCGCGAGGACATACCACAGCACGACATATGCATAAGCAGGTATCATATCATTCGTCCCTGTCCTTTGAGCGGTTCTTGCGCTTTGACTTCGAGCGCGTCATGAACATGATGAAGATGTAATACAGGATGATCAGGATCGTGCCGATGCGCCCGATATAGTCCGGCACCAGCGAGGTGGGGTAGAGGTCGCGGATGATATAGGTGAAGATGTGCCACGCGCCGACAAAGATCAGATAGAACGCCATCGGTCTGAGCAGCGGCATCTTGCGAAAGTACGGCGAGAGCATGAAGATCGCCGCCGCAAAGCACAGGATCGCGGTGAGTATTGCTAAAATCATAAAATCAACTCCGATGCGGAATATACATTAGTATATAGCCTTTTTCATTGAATGTCAAACGGCGCGGGCGGGGATCAAGGCGGATTTTTCCGCTTTTACAAAAAATTCACAAATAAAATATTGACTTTTCCTGACTTAGTGGCTATACTATGTATTGTAAGTTAGCACTCGACCATCGAGAGTGCTAAACACAATCAACTGACAAAGCGCCCCATGTGACTACTCAGACCAAAAGGGAGGCGACGGGATGGAGCTTGCTTTACGAAAAGAAAAGATACTGTCCGCGGTCGTCGAGAGATATGTCGAGGAGGGCGAGCCGATCGGCTCCAAGGCGCTGATGACAGAAACGGGGCTGGGGGTTTCCTCGGCGACCATCCGCAACGAGCTCAAGGCGCTGGACGACGACGGCTATTTGACCCAGCCGCACACCTCGGCGGGACGTATCCCGACGCGAAAGGGCTATCGGTACTACATCGACAACCTCATGCCGACGGTAACGCTTCCGGAGCGGGTGCGCGAGCATATCGAGCATCAGATCGGCGCGGGCGCAGAATCGCCCGAAGCGGTGCTGACAAAGGCGTCCTCAGTGCTGTCCCACCTGACAGGCGCCGCCGCTGTGGTGACGACGCCGTCCTCAGACGAGGCACGCGTCCACCGGATCCGCTTCGTTGCGACCGGCAGACACACCTCGATGGCGGTTCTGGTCACCTCGACCGGCATGGTCAAGAGTCGGCTGTTCCGATGCGAATTTGTGCTGACGCCTCAGCTGCTTTCGATGTTTGACAAGGCGGTCAACGAACAGTTCGCCGGAGTCAGGCTGCGTGAGATCACCAAGGGCTTTCTCCAGACGGCGGCATCCGCCATGGGCGAGCTGACGCTCTTCATCCCCGATGTCCTGATCGCTATCTATGAGGCGGTACAGAGTGCGCTGGAGACCTCGGTTTTCGTATCGGGTCAGACCAATCTGCTGTTCTCCGACGGTTACGATTTCCACAGCGCGAGGAACGTGATGAAGTTCCTGTCGGATACCAAAGGCATCTCGATGCTGCTCAACAACAGCCGCGACAGCAAGATCTACCTCGGCGAAGAGAGCGGTCATCGTGAGCTGACCTCGAGCGCGGTCATCACATCGCGCTATGAGCTGCGCGGCGAGAACGCCGGCGCGGCAGCGGTCATCGCTCCGATGCGCATCGACTACAAAACCGTCAGCGCAGAGGTCGATTTCGCCGCCGAATGTGTGTCGAAAACCATCGGCGAGCTGATCGAGCATTGAATATAGTTACTCACTTCGTTCAAACAATTATGCAATTCCTCAGTCGCCTTGACGGCGACAGCGCTCCTCTGTATGGGTGTTGTGTCCCAAATCAAGATTTGGACAACACCTCACCTTTACCAAAGGGAGCCTGAACAATCACATAGGAGTGTGAATCATGGATAAAGAAAAAACAACTCCCGAGACCGAAGAAACCGCCGAGGCGGTCGAGGAGGTCACCGAGGAGCCGAAGAAGCCCGAAAAGAAAAAGGCTGAGAAAAAGCCCAAGGCTGACAAAAAGTCCGCCGAGATCGAAAAGCTCAAGGAGGAGCTGGGCGCCGAGAAGGACAAGTACATCCGCCTGTACGCGGAGTATGACAACTATCGCAAGCGCACCTCCGCCGAGAAGCTCCAGATCTATGACGACGCGACCGCGAGAGCGATCAAGGAGATCCTGCCGATGGCTGACAGCGTCACCCAGGCGCTCGCCCAGTTTGAGGGCAAGGATGTCCCCGAGGAATTCAGCAAGGGCATCGAGCTGATCGCCCAACAGCTGAAAGCGAGCCTCGAGAAGCTCAAGGTCGAGGCGTTCTGTGAGGTCGGCGACACCTTCGATCCCGAGCTGCACAACGCGGTCTCGATGACCGAGGACGAGAATCTCCCCGAGAACTCTATCGCCGCCGTTTACCAGAAGGGCTACAAGGTCGGCGACAAGATCATCCGCCACGCGATGGTGGTGGTGGCGAACGCCTGACGGCGTTCTAACTGAAAAATGAATGATGAATACTGAAAAATGAATAATGTCGGGAAACGCTGATGCGTTTTTGATTTATATCATTTTCAGTACATCATTTTATATAATGCTGCCGAAGGCAGCCACATAAATTATTAATTATTCAGTATTAAGTTTTCAGTATTCATTACTATTGGAGGTATTTATCATGGCTAAAATCATCGGTATCGACTTAGGTACAACCAACTCATGTGTAGCAGTTATCGAGGGCGGCGAGCCTGTCGTCATCGCAAACGCCGAGGGCGCGAGAACAACCCCGTCCGTCGTCGCATTCTCCAAGTCCGGCGAAAGACTCGTCGGTCAGGTCGCGAAGCGTCAGGCGATCACCAACCCCGACCGCACCATTTCCTCGATCAAGAGAGAGATGGGTTCCGATTACAAGGTTTCCGTCGACGGCAAGAGCTACAGCCCGCAGGAAATCTCCGCGATGATCCTGCAGAAGCTGAAGGCTGACGCCGAGGCATATCTCGGCGAGACCGTCTCTGCGGCTGTCATCACCGTTCCCGCCTACTTCACCGACGCTCAGCGTCAGGCGACCAAGGACGCCGGCAAGATCGCAGGTCTCGACGTCAAGCGTATCATCAACGAGCCGACCGCTGCGGCGCTGTCCTACGGTATCGACAAGGAAAGCGACCAGAAGGTTCTGGTATACGATCTCGGCGGCGGTACGTTCGACGTATCCATCATCGACATCGGCGACGGCGTTCAGGAGGTTCTGGCTACCGCCGGTAACAACCGTCTGGGCGGCGACGACTTCGACCAGAGGATCATCGACTGGATGGTACAGTCCTTCAAGGCTGAGACCGGCATCGACCTCTCCGGCGACAAGATGGCGATGCAGAGATTAAAGGAGGCTGCCGAGAAGTCCAAGATCGAGCTTTCCGGTGTGACCACCTCCGCGATCAACCTGCCGTTCATCACCGCTGACGCGACCGGCCCCAAGCACCTTGACCTCACCCTGACCCGTGCGAAGTTCAACGAGCTGACCGCAGACCTGGTCGAAAAGACCATGGGTCCCGTCAAGACCGCTCTGCAGGATTCCGGTCTGTCCATCGGCGAGATCAGCAAGGTCCTGATGGTCGGCGGTTCCTCGAGAATCCCCGCTGTTCAGGACGCTGTCAAGTCCCTGATCGGCAAGGATCCGTTCAAGGGCATCAACCCCGACGAGTGCGTTGCAATCGGCGCTTCTCTGCAGGCAGGCATGCTCAACCCTGATGAGAACATCGACGGACTCCTCCTGCTCGACGTTACGCCGCTGTCACTGGGCGTTGAGACCCTCGGCGGCATCATGACCAAGATCGTCGACAAGAACACCACCATCCCGGTTACCAAGAAGCAGGTATTCTCCACCGCGGCGGATAACCAGCCCCAGGTTGAGATCAATGTTCTGCAGGGCGAGCGTGAGTTTGCCCGCGATAACAAGCAGCTCGGTCTGTTCGCGCTGACAGGCATCGCTCCCGCTCCCAGAGGTATCCCGCAGATCGAGGTTACCTTCGACATCGACGCGAACGGTATCGTCAACGTATCCGCGAAGGATCTCGGTACCGGCGCCGAGCAGAAGATCACGATCTCGAACTCCGGCAATATGAGCAAGGACGATATCGAGAAGGCTGTC